>JAFDFH010000334.1 GCA_019309945.1 Deltaproteobacteria bacterium | reverse complement strand
GAAAATATAAAATGTGTAGGCGCGAAGCAACATCATTCTATTCTGACTCCTGACTTCTGGCTCCTGAATTCTGTGTTTCAACACCGGCTGTCGCTAAAAGCCCTTTCCAAGGGCAGACCAAAGCCTGGTCCTCTGGGCCAGGATTCTTTACATAAGTTGAGAGAGGGTATTATGCATATCGTGTGTTCTGATTTAGAGGGTGTTTTAGTTCCTGAAGTATGGATTAATGTGGCTGAGAAAACAGGCATCAAAGAACTCAGGCTAACAACGCGGGATATATCTGATTATGATGTATTAATGCAAAAACGTCTCGCCATCCTGCATGCAAACGGGCTCAAGCTTAAAGATATCACGGATGTTATTGGGATGATGGAACCCCTCGAAGGCGCCAGGGAGTTCCTTGAATGGCTCAAATCCAGCACTCAGATCATCATTGTTTCAGATACATTTGTTCAATTTGCAGGTCCACTGATGAAAAAGCTCGGTTGGCCGACGCTTTTCTGTAATTCTTTAACCATAGATTCCGACGGATCAATTGCAGGGTACAACATCCGCCAGAAAGATGGTAAGCGGCATGCGGTCCTTTCCTTAAAAAGCCTTTGCTACAGTGTCATCAGTGTTGGGGATTCTTACAACGATATTACAATGCTAAAGGAAGCGGATACGGGTGTTCTTTTCCGCCCCCCGGACAATGTGAAGGACGAGTTCCCGGAATTTCCAGTGTCATACACTTATGATGAATTGAAAAATATAATTCAGGATAGGCTTTCAGAATAACACCGGATAAATATGCTCGCGTACAAAACCACATGTCGTGTAATCTATGGCGATACGGATAACATGGGGGTGGCCTATTATGCCAACTACTTACGATGGTTTGAGATGGGTCGTACCGAGATGTTCAGGTCCCTGGGGCTGACCTATAAAACCATAGAAAACAAAGGCTTTTTTCTACCGGTGTCCGAGGTTCATTGCAAGTTCATGACCCCGGTACAATACGATGATGTTATAGGCATAGAAGTTTCTCTCGACACGAGTGTCAGGGGCGGGATGAAATTTGACTATAAGATTGTCAGCGAGGACGGCAAAGCGGTCCATGCCAAAGGATACACCAAGCATGCTTTTGTGGACTGCAATGGCCGGGTGACACGCCCTCCCAAGTTTTTACAGGAGGTCATCCAAAATCATATTTCAAAACTATAGCTGGAAAGCTATCATCAGAACAAGGAAAGTTCTGATAAGGATGCAGCGCAACGCAGAAGTTGGACTTTTTACGAAGCCGTCAATACTTAAGGATGAATGATGCGCATAGATATTTCGAAATTTAACGGTTGCCACGTTCTTGTCGTGGGGGATCTGATGATCGATGCGTATGTCTGGGGGGAGGTTGACCGGATTTCTCCCGAGGCGCCGGTCCAGGTCGTTACGGTTCAAACTGAGGATTATACCCTGGGAGGGGCCGGCAACGTAGTGAATAACCTGGTTGCACTGGGTGCCAAAGTTTCGGTCATTGGGGTAACGGGTACCGGAAGGGATGGGAAGCTGTTGCTCCAAATGTTCAATGCACTTGGAGTGGACACAAGTGGTGTTATCCAAGACCCGAACAGGCCCACGACTAGGAAGACAAGGATTATTGCCGCCAATCAGCATGTACTGAGGGTTGACAGGGAAACAAGAAAGGAAATAGCAGAAGGGACTTTTGACGGTTTAAAAAGATCCATCGAAAGCAAAGTTCCTTATGCAGATGTGATATTGATTTCTGACTATGGAAAAGGGGTGATTACGCCCCCCCTCTTATCAAAGCTGTTTGCCGATGCCGGAAAGTATGCAAAGGTCACGATTGCAGACCCCAAGGGATTCGACTTTATAAAATACTCAGGCGTATCTTTACTGACGCCCAACAAAAAAGAGGCGGGGCTTGCCGCTGGACTAGATATTGTTGATGAATCCACTTTTTTTGAAGCAGGCAACAGGATTCTGGAGACGGTTGGCATTGATAAACTTTTGATCACCTGTGGCAAGGACGGTATGCTCTTTTTTGAAAGAAACCATGCGCCCTATAAAATCAAGGCCAAAGCCAGGCAGGTCTACGATGTGTCAGGTGCCGGCGACACCGTTCTTGCAGTGCTTGGACTTGCCGTTGCCTCCGGAGCGTCATTCGCTGAGGGGGCCGTACTCGCCAATACGGCCGCCGGAATTGTTGTCGGAAAAGTTGGAACTGCAACGGTTTCGGGGAAAGAGCTTGAAGCTGCCGTGACGCCGCATTCCGATGATGTCGCTTTGAAATACAGACGATTGTCCGAGGTTCCCGCACTGATTCAGGAACTCAAACGCAAAGGGAAGCGGGTTGTTTTGACAAATGGTTGTTTTGACCTTTTGCATGTAGGTCATATCAAGCTTTTTTCCGCTTCAAAGCAAATGGGGGATGTCCTGATTGTTGCCATCGACGATGATGAATCGGTGAGCAGTCTCAAAGGACCCGGGCGACCCGTAATCAGCGCAAAGGAACGTGTTCGCATCTTAAGTGCGCTCGAAAGTGTCGATTATGTCGTGGTTTTTTCCACGGATGAATTATTAAAAATTATCGAAACCATAAAACCGGATGTCCTGACAAAGGGGAGTAACTACAGATCCGAGGAAGTTTTTGGGAGGGAACGTGTCGAGGCGTATGGCGGGCGGGTGGTTCTGATGCCGGTCACTGAAAATATTTCATCGACGCGCATTATCGATAGTATTAAAAACGGTGAGTCCTAAATATAGCTTCTGGTAACCGTTCACGGTTTGAAACTTGCATCAACAGTACAAAAGCATGAAGACCAAATTTCTAATTTCTCTTTTCTAATTTCAACGTTCTGTGAACGGTTACAGCTTCTGACTGGGCCAAGACAGTTATGTCATTTATTCAGAAACATCCCCGTGGAATTCTAATCAATGTTTTTGTCCAACCCAGGGCATCAAAAAATACAATCGTCGGATGCCATGGTGATGCCCTTAAAATTAAGTTAACGTCTCCGCCTGTAGATGGTGCGGCCAACAAAATGTGTGTTCAATTTCTGGCAAAATGCCTTCAGGTTCCAAAGTCATCGATCGAAATAATTTCCGGGCATACCAGCCGGACAAAGCGGGTGCTTTTGTGTTCTAAAGATGAAAAGAATCTAAAAAACGAGCAAGAACGCTTAACTCGTTCTGTAAAGTTGCTGTTGCCTTCATAATCCGGAGAGGCCGGAAGCCCGGAGGACCTAAAGAACCAGGATCACGAAGAATAAAAAAAATAGATTTTGGTTTAAAAACTGCTTGACATATTTTTTTCTTCTAGCTATTTATATCTTTTTATGCTTTTATTGCGGGGTGGAGCAGTCTGGCAGCTCGTCGGGCTCATAACCCGAAGGTCGGTGGTTCGAATCCGCCCCCCGCTACCAAAATTAAATCAAGGACTTAGAGAGATTTCTAAGTCCTTTTTTTATTGTCTTAAAACGCAAACCCAACAGTATACCCAACAAGCTCAAAGAATATTAGGGTGAAAATAAAAAAGGCGGTCGTTAAACCGCCCTTTCAAAATAGTCTGATATCCAATAAAAGG
>JAFDFH010000333.1 GCA_019309945.1 Deltaproteobacteria bacterium | reverse complement strand
TTGATTCACTGCAACGACTGGATGACCGGACTTATACCGGCTCTGGCTCGTGAAATAGGCGTCCCCTGCCTGTTTACCATACATAACATTCATTCTATGAAAACCAGTCTGGCTGCCATCGAAGACCGAGGAATCGATGCGCAATATTTCTGGGACCATCTTTACTTTGACCGTATGCCGGGCGGGTATGAAGAGAGTCGGTATACCAATCCCATCGAACTACTTACCAGCGGAGTATTTGCAGCTCATTTCGTCAATACCGTCAGCCCGAATTTTCTTCTGGAAATCATCATGGGACGGCACGATTTTGTGAACCTGCGGTTACAGCAGGAATTGAAAGGCAAGTTGGATGCCGGCTGCGCTCTGGGGATACTCAACACTCCCAACAGCACCTTTGAGCCATCCACTGATGCCGATATCGTTCGTAATTACGGACCCCAAGGGCATGCAACGGCAAAACGAGAAAACAAGGTCGCTTTACAAAAAGCACTGGCATTGCGTCAGGATGCAAACGCTCCGGTGTTCTTTTGGCCTTCACGTCTTGATCCAGTTCAAAAGGGCTGTCAGCTACTGGCGGATATTCTATACCCAGTCATTTCTCGATACCGGGAACAAACACTTGAAATCGTCTTCGTGGCTGACGGTGAATATCAACAGGTGTTTAATGATATTGTGGCGTTCCATGGCATACGCGACAGGGTTGCGGTGTTCAATTTTGATGAACCTCTTGAACACCTTGCTTACGCGGCCGCCGATTTTGTCCTGATGCCGTCAAGGTTCGAACCTTGCGGACTTCCTCAAATGATCGGTCTTATTTATGGCGCCCTTCCGATTGTCCATGATACCGGTGGCCTGCACGACACCGTAGTACGCTTGGATGTCAACAACAATTTCGGAAACGGGTTCCTTTTTGAGACTTATGACCGCAACGGACTCTTTTGGGCCATTGATCAAGCCATGCAATTCTATATGATGCCTGTCGATCTAAAGCGCAAACAAATCGAACGGATTATGCGTCTAAGCGCAGAAACATTCAATTACAGGGTCACCGCCAAAGAATATATCAATCTCTACGAAAAAATGCTCCAATGCCCGGTGGTGCCGTCCGATTAGGTTTTTTGTAAAAGTTCAACCAGACACGAAGGCACAAAAAAAAGGAATATGAAGTTTTTTTTAACAAACTGGGGAACATGCAGCTTATATGTCTTTTAAACCAAAAATAATCATCAAGGATGATCCAATTCTTTTGGCAAAACAAGCAGCCGAGATCTTTGTTGCCGGCGCCAGACGTTCCGTAGGCCAAAGAGGGCGTTTGGCTGTGGCCCTATCCGGTGGCTCCACACCCCGACGGATGCACAAAATGCTGGCAAGCGAACCCTATATCCTAAATATCCCATGGGGAAAAATCCACATCTTCTGGGTGGATGAACGGTGTGTTCTCCAAGATAGCCACGCAAGCAATTATGGTACGGCCAAAAGGGATTTCATTAATGCAGTGCCGATTTCTGAAACACAAGTTCATTTGATCACGTGTGAGTCATCCCCGCGAGTGTCCGCAAAAGAATACCAGAAAATACTGAGTGATTTTTTCTCTTTTGAAAGTAGTCGTATTCCGCGTTTTGATTTGATATACTTGGGTATGGGAGCAGACGGACACATTGCTTCGCTGTTCCCAGGACAAAAGGCCCTATATGAGAAGGAAAAGCTGGTAGTGGCTGTCAAAGGGGGTGATCCAAACATGAACCGAATCAGCATGACCCTCCCCTTGCTAAATCAAGCGCGTCACATTGTCTTTCTGATTACAGGAGCAGAGAAAGCAAGGACGGTTCAAACGGTTTTGGAGGACCGCAAAATACGATTGCCTGCACAAAAAATCATACCGCTGAATGGTCAGTTAACATGGCTGTTGGATCGCGGAGCAGCCTCTTTACTGTCGGGAGATCTACATCATGACAAAGTCAATGGATAAAACATTTGTTTTAGCCGGCGACATCGGCGGAACAAAAACGAACTTGGGGCTTTTCCTCAAGGGCCAAGAACGCCCTGTGCCAACCGTGATTGAGACTTTTTCAAGCCAAAACACACCTGATCTGGAACACATTATCCGGCAATTTCTCGAAATCCATCCGATGCCTGTCACCCATGCCTGTTTTGGGATTGCAGGGCCTGTGGTAAACGGCAAGTCCAAAACCACTAACCTCCCCTGGAATATTTCCGAAGATCGGATCAAAAAACAGTTTAACTTTCATCATGTTAAGCTTATCAATGATTTAACTGCCACTGCAATGGCCATCCCGCTATTAAACCAAGATGAATTCTTCCCTTTAAATCAGGCCGGTTCCCTAAAAGACCGGAATCTCGCCCTGATCGCTCCCGGAACGGGTCTGGGTAAAGCAATGCTGATTTATCAGAACGGTCGATATTTGCCAGTACCTTCAGAGGGCGGTCATGCTGATTTTGCGCCTAATAACGAAGCCGAAATGAAGCTGTGGCGGTATCTTCATCAGCATTATGGCCATGTGAGTATTGAAAGGGTGGTTTCCGGATCTGGATTGGTGAATATTTATAATTGGTTGAAAGACTCAGGCCGTTTAAACGAACCTGATTGGTTAAAGCCCAAGCTAAAAGCAATGGACCCGGCCAAGGTCATCACTGAAGCCGCATTGGCGAGCAAAGATCCCGGTTGTGTTGAAGCCCTGAATATGTTTGTCTCCATCTTCGGTGCCGTTGCCGGTAATTTAGCCCTAACCGGTATGACCACGGGAGGGGTTTACCTGGGAGGCGGAATTCCGCCGAAGATTTTATCCAAATTAAAAGAAGCTATCTTTATGGAAGCATTTACAAACAAAGGACGCTTTAAGGGTTTTCTTGAAAAGATACCCGTTAAGGTTGTTCTGAACGATAAAGCAGCCCTTATCGGCGCGGCCTATTGTGCTACGATGGTTATATAAAAAGGATAAATAACATGACAAAAGAAGAGCACAAGGACCTTGAAGCGTCCTTCGACAGCACCGATCTTGAAGCGCTGGCCACACGTGTGAAGCGTGTCCTCGACATCCGTGACCGTAAATATGGATTCCCGCCGAAGACGTATATGCAATGCTTTGTTGGAAACGAGGCGGTCAAGAAGCTGGTGGACGAGGACATTGCCGGCGACGAAGAGGATGCCGTGCGCATTGGCAACATGATGCTGAATGCCGGCGTGTTCCATCATGTACAAGACGCACACCCGTTTGAGAACAAGTATTTATTCTACCGCTTCACGTCTGATGAGGACCACGGCACAACGGCACGCAAAACTGATGGCAGCGCCGTCAGTTGGGCGGATTTTGTTGCGCCGGTCGCGCCGGCGGAAGCCCAAACCCTCACGCTACAGCCGGCAATCCCGGAGCGCGACCAGGATTTGGCAACGTTTGCACAGGTTGATCTCGAGGCTTGCGGCATCTCACCGCTCGATGAGTACAACGCCGGGCTGCTCGACAGCGTGCATCCCAAAGGGTGGGTGAACCCAACACCAAAGCCAATTTACAATCTTGTCGTGATCGGCGCCGGCGCCGGTGGCTTGGTGTCTGCAGCGGGGGCTGCGG
>JAFDFH010000332.1 GCA_019309945.1 Deltaproteobacteria bacterium | reverse complement strand
TTTCAAAACCTTCCAATTCTAAATCAAGTTTGTAATGTACTGTGCCCACTCATTGCTTATCGTAATATTCACTTTGCGCCAGCGGATTTTGTTTCGTTTACCATCACAATAGTTAAAAATTGAGGACATCAAGTCACTGTAAACTCAGCCGTACCCTTTCGAATGGTGAGTTTAGATATCACAGTTTTTTGAGCCTCTATTTTTGCCGGTTAATTGAAGATGTCTGCAATTTTGAAGGTTTACTTTCATAGCACATTAATAGCAGGCACCATTATTTGACCACCATGTCATAATAAAAATTTTCTCACACTGAATTATGAAAAAGCCGCTCAAAAGTACTGAACGGCTTATGTTTCTTTTTTATAATGGACTATTAAAATCATCATTCGCAGGGTGGAAGCTTATCACATAAAGCAGTAAAACTACCAATCTTTAGCAACTTATTATCCTGCTTTACGCTAGCAATACTACCAGAGACATTACCAAAATCCTTAATCTCATAAGGTTCTGCTAACACTTTATTCGCACCCAAGAGCGTGCGAAATCGATCGGAATAATGTTTTCATCAAGTGCGGTGAACGTATCCAAAGTTCCATTCAGAGGAAACGGCTGGGCTCGGTTATGCTTTATAGAATAAACCTTGCATCCAGTGCTAGGCTGCCATTTTCATAACTAATCACCGGATTCAGGTCGATCTCCTTTATTTGCTGAAAATCCTGTGCCACCTGGGAAAGGCTCAAGAGTTGATCCACCAGGCTGTCAATGTCTTTCGGAGTGGAACCCCGCACACCGGCCAACGCCTCGTATCCCCTGATCTCATGGATCATCTCTACCACATCTGTACGATCAAGGGGCAGAACCCTGAGGCTGACATCTTCAATCAATTCAGCAAAGATGCCACCCAGCCCAAAAAGAAGAACTGGGCCAAAAGTGGCATCCTGCTTGATTCCGATGATCACCTCCTGCCCATCCAAATCCGCCTGTTTCATCACGATGGTTGCAAACCCCTCTCCTGCTTTTAAATGGTTCCGAAGACGGGCTTGCAACTGCTCAAATGCATTAACGACCACATCAGTGTTATTGAGATTCATCATAACGCCACCAATGTCGGACTTATGGACAATAGATGGTACATCCACTTTCAGTACCACCGGAAAGCCGATCACCTCAGCAGCGGCCGCGGCCTCATTCGCTGTTTTTGCTGAACGGTATTCGGGTACCGGGAAATCGTAACATTTCAAAATTTCAAAACATTCCGTCTGGCTGGGATTACGGTTTTCGGCTTTAGCTCTGTCCAGGATTTTCGACACGGGTACAGTATCAACCATTTTAACATAGGGGGTAAACGATTTGTGGGCTTCGTGAAATAAATGGGTCCGGTACGAGACATTCAGGGCCAGGGTGCCTTCCTCAGGGCTTGTATAAAATGGGAAATCAAAATTGCGTCTTAGATAAGCTGTCTCCTCATCATCGATATTTAGACACAGCGCGACTGGTTTCTGGTGGGTTTCACTCAACTCCTTGACACGCCCCATAAAATGACGGGATGCTTCTTTTTCCGCCTCGCTATAGCCGTGGACCAGAACCAAGCCGTGAATTCTCTCATTGGATAAAATTTGTTGCGCAATTTCTTCATAAATAGAAAGATCAAAGAGATCCCCAAGATCAAGCGGGTTTCTGAGATTAACAACACCGCCGCGCACGTGCTGCTTAATCAATTTGATTTCTTTCTGAGGAAACGGCGGCAGGTTAAATTCAAAATGCTCGGCAGTATCTGCCGCAATGACCCCATGACCGCCGGAGCGGGACACGATCGCCAGGTTGCGGCCCTTCATAGGGGGGAGTTCAAAAATCTTGACCAGGTCCATCATCATGCCGGTTGAACGCACCCGGATGATGCCGGCCTGCTTAAACGCCGCGCTCACGATCTTATCATCTGATGCCAGGGATCCGGTGTGAGAAGCAGCCGATGCAGCCCCGGCTTTGCCGATACCCGATTTATGCACGATAATCGGCTTTGTGCTGGCCCTGGCGATTTCGATCAGTTTGCGACCGTCCTTAAGACCCTCGAGATACATACAGATGATCTCGGTTCCATCGTCCTGGTTGACTAAATAATCAAGCAGTTCGGTTTCATCCACGTTGAGCTTGTTTCCGATAGAGGTTACTTTATTAAAATTGACGCCCTCAAAAGCTAAAGCATCCATATAGTTCAGAGCAACGCCGCCCGACTGGGAAATCACGGACACTTTTCCGGCCTCAAATTGCGTTGAAACGGCGACAAAAGGTGTGGATAGACCATTTTCAGTGTTTACCAGCCCGATGCAGTTGGGTCCGATAAACCGAATCCTGTATTCCCGGGCAATGTTCAGTAGTTCTTCCTCTAGAGATTTACGGTCCGGGGACAGCTCGGAAAAACCGGCCGATTCGATGACAATACGGCGGATTCCACGCTTACCGCACTCGCGTACCAGCTCAGGTATGGTGTGTGCAGGAGTCAGAATAACCGCCAAGTCCATGGCAAATGTAATCTCCTTAACACTTTTACGTATCGGCCGTCCCAGAATGACGCCCCCGGTGGGACCAACTGCGTGAACCTGACCGCTAAAGCCTTTGGTAATCATGTTTTTGACGATCATGCGGCCCATATTAGACGTCTTTTGGCTAACTCCAATGACCACCACACTTTTAGGATAAAAAAAGCCTTTCATCTGTATTAATTCCCCTCTCAGGCGATTTCAGCAGGTTTCAGATCGTCATGATTGGAGCGTCTTCTTCTCCTCAGCAGGCTGCCTATCAGAAAAAAAGCCAGCAGCCATGAAGTGAAAAGAAGGTAGATAATCCCAGGGTGTCCGTAAACCGCCGCAATTAGAGCCGTTATCGATAACATAATGCGTTCAAATAAATTGACTTTAATAAAACAATACCCCTGACAAAAGACCATCATGCACCCGACTGCCAGTAAAAGAGATGCAATTCCAGACTGGTGCTATCCTGCCATAATCGCCACCGCAACCCTCTGAAATTACTTATTATTACACAATTCAACGTAAAGCAAGAGGAAATTCAAGGTTTCCCTCTTTGTGTTGCCGCTACTTGATCTGTCAGTCGTATCAGTTTTCATTTACGATACTGAAATTTATCGGTCTTTGGTTTCTTCTGTATTGTAACAGTAAGCTGCACAACATAGGGGCATCACCGTTCTTATCGAAGTCTATAGTTTTGAGATAGTGGATTTTATTTCCATTACAATGACAATACTTGAAAAAATTGGATTCAAAAAATAGTAAACGCAGCTTTCCTCATGGGGAGTTCAGATATCTCAGGTTTTGATGGCACTAATTCTTTCAAGTACGTTGGAGGTATCAAAAATTTTAGCACCGCAAAGAAAACTAGGTTTTAGATTGAAACACAAGAATCAGATCAACTCTCGGCTATCTTGCATCAGGCCAAGGGCGGCGGTGGGGGCGGCAACTCACCACGTTCTAAGGCCTCCCGGGCGGCCTTGACCGGTATGCCTGCCTCGCAAGGCACGCCTACTTGACACAATCCACATCCATATCCCTCGAACTTATAGGTTTCTTTGACATATTCT
>JAFDFH010000051.1 GCA_019309945.1 Deltaproteobacteria bacterium | reverse complement strand
CCATAGTGCTCAGTGGTTCATATCAATAAAACAGTGTGAGATTCAACCGATATTCCTCAATCGAAATAAATAAGGCGGATACTATATCTTGTGGCCTGCCTGTCACTTCAGAAATTACCTGTTTCTTGCCATTATCAACGATGCTGTAAAAATTCATGAAGTACAGATATATGATTGGTGTGTGTCAAGTCAAATAGATCTCGGTTTTTTACTATTGTCAAATCATCTTCGTTCACCGACAAATAAAGAAAAAAAAGAACTTCTTATTATCATTTTTCTCAAACCATCTGCCCCCCTATAAATCAGAATGTAATCAAAAAATAGTTCGTATTGATAAATCGATTCGAGAAAGGGGAGATATGAAGGGGCGAAAAAGTATGAGATTGCACATAAGACTGGGCGGCTGTGCCCAATTTCAAGTGCATTCGGATGGGAGGGAGAATATTGGGAAAATGAATATATTGGTGGAATAACGCGGTGGTGAAGGGCAAATGACGGCCGATAGATGGAAACTACATTTTTTGATAAAGCTCCCTTATCCTGTCGCGTGTCATGATTTTTTTCCAGTCCGGTCCCAGGGCGTTTTCCCAGAGCGGGTCGAGTACCAGGGCAACGTCGATCATTTTATCCAGATCGATGCTGTCCATACCGGAAACAAGGCCGCGGGGGAGTTTGATGCCGTGTTTGTCCATCATTTCGCGAAATTCGCGAACCCCTTCCGGATAGAATTCTTCCAGATAATCAAAGGCGATGCAGTTGCCGATGCCGTGGTGAAGACCAAGAACAAAGGAAAGACCGTATGAAAGCGCGTGGCAAATGCCCACCTGGGAATAGGCGATGCTCATGCCTCCGAAATAAGAAGCCATCATCAGCTTGCCGTTGCTGTCCGGGCCGTGTTCCAGAAAGACCTCTCGGCAGAGATCCATCGCTTTTTCGCCATATGACTGGCTGAAGGCATTTAGAAAAGTGCCGGTTAGTGATTCCACGCAATGGATATAACAGTCCATTCCCGTATAAAAGCGCTGGTCGGCCGGTGCCCCGGACGTCAGATCCGGATCCAGTACAATCTGGTCAAAGACCGTGTAGTCGGAATTGATACCCAGTTTTTTTTCAGGGCCGGTCAGTACCGTCGTGCGGGAGACTTCTGCGCCGGTTCCGGAAAGGGTGGGAATCGCCACGTGATATATCGCCGGGTTGTTAATCAGGTCCCAACCCTGATAATCAGCGGAAGAACCGGGGTTTGTGAGCATCAGGGCGACGGCTTTGGCCAGATCCATGGTACTTCCGCCGCCGATTCCGATCACGCCGTCCGGCAGCCGCTCCAGGCCGGATTGGATATACGTTCTGACATCTTGGGTCAATTCGTCAACGTAAGCCGTTTTGGGCTCATCATCAACATTCACCCATAAAAGAAGATCCTGGTCTTTCAGCGGTAGCCTTTCTTCCAACGCGCTGTTTTTAAATACGTCATCCATTAGAAAGACCATGAAAGAATCCGTCGCTTTTCTTTTTCCTGATAGGATATCGTCAAGCTGATTAAAGCAGCCCCGACCGAATACCACACGGGAAACCACCTTGAAATTTCGAAACATAAAGTTATCCTCTTATCGTTTGAACAATTTTTTCAATCCGCTGCTGAAGTTCATCCTCTGTCCAGGAAAGCTTGATCAGCATCGAGATTGTCCTGCCGATGATGCTGTCAGACCGGGGAAGTTCGATTTTTTCATAGTCCGGACAGGATTCAAGCAATGTTAACGGAAGTCTGGCGGCACACGTCAGTTGTTTAAGGTGATGCCACTGCCGGATATAATGCCAGTTGTTATCATACCAGTAGAAGCAGGCATCCACACCCGCTTTCCCAAGATCAGCAGCGACTCTTCGGGCCTCTGATTCGTCCGGAAGAAAAAAAGAAAGAAAAGTGGCTGAGTCTCCTTTTTCATCCGGTATTTTCCTGAATTCGATTTCGGGAAACTGTGTGAGGGCTTCTTTAATGGCCTTTTTATGCTCACGTTGTTTTGCCAGCATGGCATCCAGTTTTCTTAACTGGGCCAGACCCACGGCGGCATTCAGTTCACTGATGCGATAATTGGCGCCCAAAAACAGCTGCCCTTCAAGCCCCCGGTCATTACCGATGTGATCGTGGCCATGATCGGCATACGCATCGGCGTTGGTATAAAGGTCCTTGTCGTCTGTTACCACCGCCCCGCCTTCTCCGCATGTCGCGGTTTTAACAGGGTCGAATGAAAAACAACCCATTTGACCGAAGGTGCCGAGGGCCTTTCCATTAAAGGTTGCACCCAGGGACTGGCAGGCATCCTCGATGAGGATAAACCCGTTTTGTTTACAAAACCGTTGTATTTCGTCAATTCGGGCCATGGACCCGCACATGTGAACGGGGAGGATGGCTTTCGTGCGCGGGGTAACAACCGCGGCAATGCCTTCCGGGTCAAGGCAAAGGGTTGCATCGATTTCAGCAAACACCGGGACGGCGCCGGCGTTCAAGACTGCTTCGATGCTTGCGATAAAAGTAAAGGGCGGAACGACAACTTCATCGCCTGCTCCGATACCAGATGATGCCAAAGCAATGCTGAGGGCCGCCGTACCGCTGGCGCACAGGTGGCAGTACCTCACGCCAGTACGCTTCGCCAATTCAGCTTCAAATGCTTTTGCTTTCCAGTTATTTTTTCGCGCCTGATCAAACCCGTAGCGAAACAGTACGCCTGTATCTAATACATCTAAAACTTCTTTCCGTTCCTCGTCGCCAAACCATTCAAAACCCGGCATCGTCTATCTCCCTGTTATAATTACTGATTGTAACTACTCACGTAGTCAGGCTGAAGCTGTTTAGACTGAAGGCTGAAGGAGTCAGAAAAGCACGATTACCGTACTTTGGCGGAAATATCTGATTCTTGCATCAAACATGGCTTTAAATTGCGCTTTTTCCTAACAGTCTTCAGCCTTCAGCCTATCCACCTGAGTAGTTACTACTGATTTACTATTGGTAATTTGTGTCCAGCGATCAAAAAATCTTTTTTTATGGTTCTCTTTTTATTCGCAAAATAATTGCCAAAGTATTGTTTTATCAGGATGCGCCCATATCGGGTAGCGCGTTTACCGATATATTTCCCATGGGCAATGACAACGGAGACGGCAATCTTTTCGTAACCTTCTTTTTCCTCGGCAAATCCGACAAACCAGTCAAAGCGCGTATCATGCGATCTATTATAAATCGAACCGGATTTACCGCCAATATTCAACCTGGAGAGAACCGGATCTTTGCGGTAACCCCTGAAGGCTTTGCGGCAGGTTCCGGAACGAATCGATGCATTCATTAATTTTTTTACGGCAATCGATGTGTTTTTTTTGCAGGCCTGCTGAATGGGGGTCAAACGGCTTTGGTAAATCGCCTGACCGTTTGCATCCGTAACCTGATCAACGACGGTCGGTTCGACCAGTTTGCCTGAATTCAATATAGCGGAACTGATGAGTGCGCCGTGCATGGGCGACAACAAGGTTTCCCGGTTGAAACCACTGGCAATTTCCGCCCAATGATACGGCTCGTCCGTTAATTTGATAAAACTGGGGGATAGGGGGAGCTCAAAATCAATATCCTGGTTAAAACCGAAAGCCGAAGCATATGTCTGGAGAGCGGATTTTTTAAGATAGAGCGAACCGATTTTTCCAAACACAGGGTTAACAGACTGGGCGAATGAGTCCTGAAGCGTAATCCTGGCGGTATATTTATTTGTTCTTTCTCTAAGCTGAGATTTATATAGGGTATATTTCCCCCCGTTAAACTTAAGCGTTGTATTGGGGTCAAAACCGCACTTCTCGATAGCGGCCGCTGCGGTTATAATTTTAAATATGCTTGCGGCGGGAAAGCGATTGTCTAAACACGGGTTATTGGATGGATTTGTCTTATCAAAACCCGCCATTGCCAAAACCTTACCTGTCAGCGGTTCCAATACCACAACGCCAATACGTCGGGAATTGGCACGATCCATCTTTTTTAATATAAACTGTTGCAGGGGAATATCAATGGAGGTGTCGACCTGAAAGTTTTGGCCATCGTGAATAAAATCGAAATGGTTAGCCTGAAGATTAATAAAAACGTTGTTATCGAGTAAAGATTGAACCTCCCGTTTTGAGATTAACGGTTCAGAATGATCGGACGTGTCGGCTTTATCTTCTGATAAAACGGTTTTAGCTGCCTCCATCTGGTCGGCAGCAAGCCCACCTATCCCTTGGATTAATTCGTAAACCGCAAAAAGTAAAATGACAGGCAGGATGATGTATTTCAGGGCGTTTTTGAATATCCTTTTTTGGGCCGCATTCCTTTTCAGCACGGCCTGATAGTCAGTCCAGCTCGGTCTTTTATGGTTGATGGGGTCATCCAGAAACGGTCTTTTTACCCGATCTCTGCGTTATGCTCAAAATTTTATCCTCGGAATATCAACTATATGCCTGCGGTAAAATTTTTCGCAGGCCTTGATCTCGACCAAAAATCCTCGTTTCTGGACGGACACTAACTATTCGAGAGGAGTTCCCGGTGTTACTTTTTTCTCCAGGGTGGCGATGGTATTTCCATTTTCATCCACCGCGGCAAGCAGCATGCCGTTGGATAATATTCCCATTAATTTGACAGGTTTTAGATTTGCCACAACGATCACCTGTTTATCTACCAGGTCCTCCGGGGTATAATTTTCAGCAATGCCGGCAACGATTATTCGTGTTTCCCCAATATCGACCTCAAGTTTAAGAAGCTTTTTTGCTCTCGGAATCGCCTCCGCCCGAATCACGGTTCCCACTCTGAGATCAACCTTGCGCAATGTTTCCAGGGTGATGAATGGTTTGATGTCGGAATTGACTGCTTGCGGATGATCTGTTTCCGGTGAGGGCTTTTTTAATTTGTCCATGTCGATTCTCGGGAAAAGTGTGGTCGATTTTGGAAGTACCATGCCGGGCATCGTGGTTTTCCAGGTTTTAAGTCGGTCAAAATGATAAAAGGGCTCGTCTGGATCCATCCCGAGGTGTTTTTGCATTGTTGCGGCCGTATCCGGCATTACCGGGTAGATAAGGCCGGATATGATTCTGAGTCCTTCCAGAAGATCGTAGATCACAGCTTCCAGCTGCTTTTTGTTTGATTTTTTCTTGGCAAGTTCCCACGGGGCCATCACATCAATATATTTATTCATATGATTGATCAATTCCCAGACAGCCATGAGGGCTTTGTGAAAAGCAAACGTTTCCATCTCCCTCTCGAATTCAGCAATAGCCTTGGACACATTTGTTTTCAGGCCGAGTTGCAATTCTTCTTCAATTTCAGGATTAGATTCAGGGACGATGCCTTTGAAATATTTATGGACCATTGCAAGAATCCTGGAAAACAGATTCCCCAGATCATTTGCCAAATCTGAATTGATGCGCTGGACAAGCGAGGTTTCGCTGAAGCTCGAATCAAGGCCAAAAACCATATCGCGTAACAGAAAAAACCGGTAGGCGTCGAGTCCATAAATATTTTTGAGTTGAAGCGGGTCGATGACATTACCAAGGCTCTTAGACATTTTACTTTGCTCAACATTCCAGTATCCATGAACATTTAGATGCTGAAACAAAGGAATTTCGGCTGCCTTGAGCATGATCGGCCAGTAGATGCCATGGGGTTTTAGGATATCCTTGGCAACGATGTGCTGGGCAAAAGGCCAGAACTTTTTAAACAACTCCCCATCCGGGTACCCCAGGGCTGAGATATAGTTTAAAAGTGCATCAAACCAGACATAGGTAACGTAGTTATTATCAAACGGTAGCGTGATTCCCCACTTCAGGCGGGTTTTGGGCCGGGAGATACACAGATCCTCCAGGGGTTCCTTTAAAAAAGCCAGGACTTCGTTTTTGTAACGCTCAGGACGTATAAAATCAGGATTCGCTTTTATGTGATCAATCAGCCAGCCCTGATGCCGGCTCATTTTAAAAAAGTAATTGGATTCTTTGATGATTTCAGGTTCGGTTTCATGATCCGGGCACTTACCGTCAACCAGCTCGCGATGGGTGTAAAAGCGTTCGCACCCAAAACAATAAAGGCCTTCGTATTCGCTGAAATAAATATCGCCTTTATCATAAATTTTCTGTAAAATCTGTTTTACCACCGCCATATGAGCCGGATCGGTCGTCCGGATAAATTGGTCGTACCGGATATTGAGCTCAGGCCAAAGATCTTTAAAAAGCCCGCTGATTTTGTCGGCATAAGCTTTGGGAGTCAAATTTTCTTTTTTAGCAGCACGTACGACCTTGTCCCCGTGCTCGTCGGTACCGGTAAGAAAGTAGGTCTCGGCCTGTTCCATGGAGCGAAACCTGCGTGCTACATCAGCGATTATCGTCGTGTATGCGTGGCCCAGGTGAGGTCTTGCGTTTACATAATAGATGGGCGTTGTTACATAGAAAGGATCAGGCATTTTTGTTTTTTTCCGCCTCCGCTTGAATATGGTTTAATTCGGCTTCTATTTCCGTGTTGTTTTCCAGCCGAACGGTTATCCGATTGCAAATGACATTATGGCCAATGACTTTTCCTTTTCCGCTGGGGGTGGTGATGGTTTTCCCGATTTTTGGAAATTTTTCCTTAAGAGACTGATACGTTTTATTTTCATACGTGAGACAGCACATCAGCCGGCCGCACTGACCCGAAATCTTGGTAGGATTTAACGACAGGTTTTGTTCCTTGGCCATTCGTATCGAAATCGGTTCAAATTTTTCTATGAAGGCCGCGCAGCAAATTTCGAGCCCACATCTGCCGATACCCCCGCACATCTTGGCCTGGTTACGTACCCCCACCTGTCGCATCTCAATTCTGATGTGGAACTCTTTAACCAGCATTTTTACAAGCTTCCGGAAGTCCACGCGTCCCTCAGAAGTGAAGAAAAAAGTCAGCCTGCTTGCATCAAACGTGCTTTCAACCGAAAAAAGGTTCATCTTAAGCCCAATCTCTTTGATACACTTGAGGCAATAAGTATGGGCTGTTTTCTCGAGTTCGAGATTTTTCTCTCTTTGATGAAAGTCTGCTTCACTTGCCAGACGGAACATCTTTTTTAAAGGCTTATTAGACGGTCTATCCTCACGGGGAACCGGTGGCATCACAACGGTTCCGAAACCCAGACCCTTTTCGGTTTCGACAATCACATAGTCTCCCCGATGAAGCACAAATGCCCCGCAGTCAAAGTCGTAAATCTTGCCTGCCGGCTTGAATCTTACACCCACCACTTTTTTCATATTTTAGCCGCCTGCAAGTCGAAATGTTAGAACTTCCAAAGTTAGCCTTAGATTGGAATTAGCACCCATATTTTTCTGTGCGGACAGGATCGCATCAAATTTTGAAAGAATGGATTTTACCCTCATCTGTTGAGAAGCCGATTGAATTCTTGCCACTAAATCCCGGTTGATAATTTTTTCAGGGTCATAATGATATATAACAAGGTCCCTCAACCACAATTTTATTACCTCGAGGGAGTCGGCAAGAACATCTTTGTTTTTTGCCAGCCTTTCTGCAAAAGCCAGGCGGAGCCCGATCGGCCGTGAAGGTAAGGCTTCGATTTCATCGATAAGCCAGTTTCTGCGTTTTATCCAATCGGCCCGATTCATCAAGATTGCTTTGGAGAGACTCCCGTTGGCCAGGGTTGCCAATATCATTGCATCACCCGGCTTTAGCCCCTTTTTTTCCACCAGAAAACCCGCTATGTTTTTTCGGGAAATCGGGTTAAACCGAATCAGTTGACAGCGTGAAACAACTGTCGGGAGGAGGTCGGATGTCTGGAGGGCCGTAAGTATCAGGAGGGTCCGTTGCGGTGGTTCTTCCAGTACCTTGAGAAGCGCATTGCCGGCTTCAGGATTCATGGCCTGGGCTTCAGATATAATCACCACACGTTGCCTTGCCTCGTACGGTTTCATGCCAAGGGTTTGGCAAAGAGAACGAATTTGATTAATCCGGATAAACGGACCCGATGGTTTGATAAAAATGATATCGGGGTGGTTACCGGATTTGATTTTTCGGCATGATCGACAACGCAAACAGGGGTTTGATGCGGTGTCTTGATGTTGGGTGCCTTGCTTTGCATTCATGCAGTTGCATGCCATTGCAAAGGTCAAGGCTGTCATTCGCTTACCTACCCCTTCAATGCCGGTAAAAAGAATGGCGTGAGGTGTGGTTCCCTTTTGAAGGAATGCCGTTAAAAGCCGGATAGGCTTTTGTTGATCTATAATGGATTCAAACCCAGACACAAATCTAATAATCAACCCGTTTTTTCAGTTCTTTTCCAGATTTGAAAAATGGGAGTTTTTTGGGCGTAATGACAACGTTCTCGCCGGTCTTTGGATTTCTGCCTGTATAGCTTTTATAATTTTTTACAAAAAAGCTGCATAGGCCACGAATTTCGACACGTTTTCCCCGGGCCATCGCATCTGCCATGTTATCGAAAAATATTTGGACCACTTTTGCCGCTTCCGACTTGGAAATGTCCCCTTCGGTTTTCAAAGCTGAGATAAGCTCCAATTTATTCATACCCTCCCCCTTCCGTATAAGCTTGTGGAAACTGGATCATTTAGGGCTTTATTAACGAAAACTTTATAGGAAGTCAAGCAGTTATGATAATATTTTCGGAACGATTTCAACATCATCTTCACTCACCTCCACTGCGGCGTACTGTCCGAGGGCCTCGATGTTAACGATTACGCGACCCTTGCCCCTGTATTGAACAAAAGTTCCTGTAATACCGGCAAAGGATCCATGGACAACCATTACGCGGTCACCTTTTTTAAAACGCGTTCCGGTCGTAACCGGTTGGTCACTGACCACCATGACTTTTAGTGATTCAACCGCATCCTGCGGTACAGAAACAGGTCCGCTTTTATTGCCGACCAAACGGACCGCACCGGTGGTTTTAACGATCTCAACATGTTCATAGGGGTGAAGATCGGTTTTGACGAACAGATATCCCGGAAAAAGGGGGACCTGAATTAGAAGCTTCCGATCCCGGCGTTTGCTTTTGACCTTAATTTTAGGAAGAAAAACCTCCATGGATTTTTTTAGCAGGCCTTCATAGACTACATTTTCAAACCTGCTTTTGGTATGCAGAACATACCATGAACGGCTAAGCTTAATCGAATTCAGTGTCATTTAGCATCCTATATCCGTTGTACGGTGAAGGGTACCATACACGGCCTGCATAATTATGTGGACAACGATCATGTGCACATCTTCGACTTTCTGCATGTCATCGACTTCGGCCACAAAGGCAACGTCGACAAGTTGAGAAAGTTGTCCCCCTGAAAATCCTGAAAGACCGATGGTGCGGCCTCCGTTTTTATTCGCGTATCTTATCGCCTTTAGAACATTTTCAGAGTTCCCGCTTCCTGATATGCCGATTACGAGATCGCCTGGATTGAAGAAATTTTTTATTTGTTCCTCGAAAACAGCATCGTAGGAGAGGTCATTAGCCAGTGCAAGCAGCATAGGAATGTTATCGTTCAGGCATATCATCCTGAATTTTTTATCCAGGTCAATACAACATCCTTTGTTTAGGTCACACGCAAAATGTGAAGCCGTGGATCCGCTGCCACCATTTCCCATCACAAAAATATTTTTCCCCTTATCATAAGCTTCGAGGATAAGCTCCACAATTTTTTCAAATTGAACAACATTAAAGGTTTTTAAAACCTCAATCAGGCCTTTTAAGTACTGATTGGTAAAATTAGGGATATTCATTTCCTGTCCTTTCCGGTGTTCATTCGACTTTTTGATCCCCACGATCGTGCCGTATGAATAATTTGACCGTACCTTCGATCAGTTTGAGTGCTTTTTTTCACTCATCCTTTTCATATAACTTCTCAATATGTTCCGTAAGGCCCGCTGCGCCATCCTTAATTTTAGGCACTTTAGCGCATTTTAGGCATTTTAGGCATTTGTAGCTCGGGTTTTTACCGTTACAATTACCCCACAGGGCCACTTCTTCCGAGCACAGTCTCGGAAGAATCGTAGGATCTAATCTTTCTGATTACCTGCAATTTTTTCATGTGCTTTTCAGCATATTCCAGTATTTCATCCATATCCTGCCGGCCATTTATATATTCCCAATAATCTTTTATACTTTCATCTATGCCATGGATAGGTTCCCATCCGAGGGCATTTAATTTTTTGATGTCTGAAAAAATATGCCTTGTATCACCATAACGGTAATAACCGGACATGATGGGTTCTGCTTGCCTGCCGACGATCTGTTGCAAGGTACTATAAAAGTCCATCACCGTCCAGGCCTTGCCACCGCCCACATTGAAAACTTGATAATCGGCATCACTGTTTTCTAAAACCATCAAATTTGCTTTTACGACGTCTTTGATGTTTACAAAATCCCTGATCTGTTTGCCGTCCTCAAATATGGTGGGTTGCCGGCCTAACAAGAGGGAAAGGGAAAAAATTCGCAAGGCACCGGAATATGCATTGTAAAAGGACTGCCTGGCGCCCTGGACAATTGAATAGCGCATGACCGTCGACGGGATACGGTATCTGTTTCCCAATTGCAGGGCGATTTGCTCCTGGGAGTATTTAGAGATCGCGTAGGGGTTGCAAGGGCTTATTACGGATTCGTCCGAAGGCATCCACTTTAGCACGGTATTACACTTCGGGCACCGATGGTTCCAGTCACCTCTTGAGAGCTGATCATCCAGTCTAATTTGAGGGTATAAAAAATTTTTATCCTTTTCGAAACATACCGGGCACAGATACCTTCCTTCGCCCATCACGGCCTGGCTGGCGGCAACAATGACCTTCCTTATTTTAGATCCCATCCGATTGTTAATCAGTATTTCATAAAGAAGTGCGGTGGAAACGGTGTTAACATGAAAAAATGTAGAAAAATCCGTGAGATAATCCTGGTATGCGGCAAAATGATAGATGGCATCAATGTCCTTGAGGGCCTTTTGCCAGGTGCTACGATCCCGGACGTCCCCCATGACAAACTCGGCTTTGGGGTTGATATATCCAGGCATTCCCCTGGGATGTGTTGTTTTTTGGAGGTTGTCCAATATACGCACGCGATGCCCCCGCTCCAGGAGTGCATCTGTCGTATGGGAACCGATAAATCCGGCGCCCCCTGTTACAAGTATATTCTTCGCAGCTCTGCTGCGGGGTCATATAACAAGAAGCAAAATCCATACTATCGGCGAAATGAAATGGAGCCGACGTGATACCTCGGAGCTCTGCTCCGGGGAGAGTTCATTCCTCGAAATACTCAATGTATTCCTGTGGTTAATCCGCCTCAGGCGGATCGCCTTCCTTGACCTTGAACAAACTGAAACGTTTTGAAACTGGCTCTTTAGTCTTTAGTCCTTAGTCCTTTGTGGCTACTTGCTTGAGTACGATCGGTAATCGAAAATAACCTTGCTGCCGGTTCCCTCGAGCATAAATGGCAGTTCCCGATAGCCTCGCAAGGCTTCAAATACTGCATTTTGTCTTTCCCTGGGGACGATCAATAAAAGGAAACCGCCTCCGCCGGCACCGGCAATCTTACCCGCTAGTGCTCCTGCATTCCTGGCCTTTGCATACATCTTCGCGATCTCCGCATTTGAGATGCCGGAGGCCATCTTCTGTTTCAGCAGCCAGTTCCGGTCCATAAGATCGCCGCATTCGGCAACGTCCCCTTTTTCCATCGCGGCGATAAACGGGTCCACCAGCGACACCATCTTCTCCATTGTTGTGGATTTTTCGCGGGTCAAAAGATTTGATTTTTGCTCTGACAGGATGGTGTCGGCACTCCGGGTCATACCGGTGTAATAGAGGAGCAGTGAGGACGCAAATTTCCTTTTTGCGACGCTATTCATTTTTACAGGGTTTCGTTTGGTAACATCACCGGCACTGAAAGTAAATTTATTAATATCACCAAAGGCCGCGGCATACTGATCCTGTCGTCCGATCGGTTTTCCCAGAATATCGATTTCTATCCGACAGGCATCCATTGCTAACTGCTCAGCCGTAACAAGAATATTCTGATAGGTATAAAGGGCATGCAAAAGGGCGACGGTAATCGAGCTTGAGCTACCGAGACCCGACCCGGATGATGGGATATCCGCCAGCGTGGTGATTTCGATTCCATTTTCGACCCCGGTCATTTTCATGGCTTCGCGAACCAGGTCATGACGAATTTCAGACACATGATTTATACATTCCTTTTGGGAATAATTAATATAAATCATATCATCAAAACGCTCTTTGACGATGGCATAAACAAATTTGTCAATAGCCGTACAAACGACATTCCCATCCTTTTTAGAATAGAAATTTTGCATGTCCGAACCGCCGCCGACAAAGCTGATGCGAAGGGGTGTTTTTACAATAATCATAAGCTGTTCGTAATAAAATTAGTTTTGACAGGTTTGTAAAAAATCCAACTTCTAAAAACCAATGCTTTGGCCGTATCCGCCTAATCCGTGAAGATTAATCATAAATGCGTATTTTCGGTCCTCAGCCTCGTTAATATATTGAAGAATGAGCGAC
Organism: Deltaproteobacteria bacterium; assembly: GCA_019309945.1. Lineage (GTDB taxonomy): Bacteria > Desulfobacterota > Desulfobacteria > Desulfobacterales > JAFDFH01 > JAFDFH01. The sequence continues at coordinate 25,962 of JAFDFH010000051.1, read as the reverse complement.
CAGCACTGCGCACGATACAAAAAACCCAGGCCTGTTTTGATGTTTTTTCCATCCTGGATGTTGCGTTCATAGGTGATATTCGTGGAAAGACGCCTTGATATTTCAACAGTAAGATCCGTATAAATCGATTCGCTGGTGTCCCGTTTGTAGCGATGCTCAATAAATGCACGGTCGCCCCGATTATCCCGCAGGATAACTGCAAGATTGTGGGACATAAATGCGGTGTCATACACGGACCAGTTCGCATCAGCCTGGAGGGATAAATAGCGGGCCGGTTCGAGTTGAAGTTTACCGTATATCGGCGATAAAGGTTCCGGATCATTCTCATTGGCTTTGTTGAAATCATACTGTTGTTCCAGCTCAATACGGCAGGGCTGGGCATAGCTATAATCAGGAAGTTCTTGTTTTTTAGCGTCCTCCGGTATGGTTTTAGGAGGCCCGTTTGGCTGGGTCTGATATCTTCGTGATCGTGAGATAAAGGTGTTCGTAAGCGAATAAGTGAGCACGTTTTGTCTATCGATACGGTCGATTGAATCAAAAAACGGAAAATTATCCTGGAACTGATTGGGTGTGTAATCGTAGACTATCCGAGGCCTGACCTTATGCTTGAATCGGTCGATCTTTACACCTTTGAACGGATATACCTGAAAAAATTCGGTTGAAAGATCCAGCTTTAGATCATACATCCCACGGTACGATTCCCAATCTTTATTTGAAGACGCGGCTTCATCCTGATCCAAATGCCACACGGTTCCCCGCACACCGATAGAGGGTTCAAAAAAGAAATAGCTTTGCACGGAATAGGGTAGATAAAGCCTCGGATACACATCCGCACGTTGTGCTTTGTCGCCGGTCTCCCGGAAAAAGTAGGCGTAACTAGATTTCAGGTCAAAATATAAAGGTGTCTTTAGGATCGGCTGTTTGGACCCGTTAAACGTAATGAACGGCAGATTTTGAAGGCTTGTCTCCGTATCGTTCCGGGGGCCCTGGCGGGCATCGTCATACCAGCGTGCCTCGGCATTCAGGCTGTATTGGGGCCAGATTTTGTTTATGTTGAGACTGTTAACCCTGATCGGGTCATCATATCCATCAATGGCTCTACCGAAAAATTCATCGTAATAACTTTTTGTTGCATCAAATCCCGTGTATCCGTATTTGAATTCTTGAAGGTAGTCCTGATCGCTTACGACGTCTAAATCGATCTTTGCTGTGAAACCCAAAGGCAGGGCCTGGTTGTTTTTCATTCTGAACCAGTAGCGATCCGAATTGGGGCGTAGCAGATCATCATTTTCGTATCCCCATTTTTTGCTCGAATCGCCAGTGCCGTCATCGATCTTTCTATCGTCGAGGATATCAAACATAAGTGTTCCTTTAGACATATCGTCAAGGACGTAGCGATATTCAAGACCCCACTGTATACCACGGGATTGCATCAGGTGTCCATAGAAGGTTGCATCTGACTGGTCGTTAATGGCCCAGAAAAAGGGCTGTACATATTGTGCCCCTTTGCGGTCGGAATACCCTATTTGCGGTGTCAAAAAGCCTGATTGACGTTTTAACTTTACCGGAAAGGCAAGATACGGCGCATACAGTACAGGGATGTTTTTTACCCGCAAAGCGGCGTGGTTCACGGTCCCATAGCCTTCAATGGTTACTTTAAGGTTTCTCCCGGTTATTTTCCATGCGGGATGGTCGCCATCGCATGTGGTGATACTACCCTTGTCGATGGTGAACGTATCTTTGCCAATTTTCTTGATCGTGTTACCTTTTAAGTAGAAATGGTTTGCTCGATAAAATAAGGTTCCATTATATAAGGTTCCGATTTCATCCTTCAGATTCATTTCCAGGCTGGTAGCCGTCAGAAGATCTGTTCCAGTTGCTATGAGCACATGGCCGGTTGCAAAAATATCCATTGTTTTGTGATTAAAACGGATGAAATCAGCCTCTATCGTCTTGCTGTTTTTGGTTATGGTTACATGCCCCCTGGCAATATACTGTTCTTCTTTTTGATCGTAATCGATTTCATCGGCGTTAATATGCCAGGGCGCATCAGGGTCATCACCTTTAAAAAAATGGTCATAGGCTTCATCTGAGGGAAAAACAACCGTTGCACTTAAAATAAATAAAAGGACCGCGAGGCAGATCGTATTTTTCCAAAAGAAATGAAAAAATAAAACATTAGCCCCCAATGGTCTATCCGTGTATGTATTAATTTTATTCTGGGGCTTTTCTGGAACCATTGTCGGATAGCCACAAACGATAAAATGGTAATACGGTTTTTTCACACATTGAGTAACTTCTAAATATGTTCCGGTAGGCCCGCTGCGCCATCCGCTAATTTTTTTCAATACGGCCAAAACTTGCCGTTAAGGGCGCCTAACATAGACCCGCGCACGGGATCTAAAATAAGTGTATCGCTTAGCACAAACAGGGTACAATTAACAATTTTTGCTGTTCGGGTCTATATAAGCCGCCCTAAACGGCTTCAAACAGTTGCCCGCTTTGAAAAAAATTACCGGATGACTCCGCGGGTAGGTATAACCATAAGTTTTTGAGAAGTTACATAAAATGATAATATGGTTTTTTCACACATTGAAAGATAACATCTTGAATACGATTGAAATTCTTACTATAAGATTAATTTGAATAAAAAATCAATATTTTGTTATGGAAATACTTTCTTTTAAAAACGGGTCAGTTGATGTATTAAACTCATTTTTAAAGTGAATTAAAATGAAAATTCTATTAACAAACGATGACGGTATTTACGCAGAAGGGCTGTGGGCGCTTTTTAGAAGGTTTGCGGATAAACATGAGGTAACCGTGGTTGCCCCTGAAGGGGAGCGCAGTGCCGTTGGTCATGGAATAACCTTGCATGCACCGCTTCGGGCAACCCAAGTGTGGGTGAACGGCGGATACCCGGGATATGCCGTCACTGGTACGCCGGTGGATTGTATCAAGCTGGGTTTGCTGGAAATACTTGACTCCCGGCCGCAAATGGTTATTTCAGGGATAAACCCGGGGGCCAACGTGGGTGTTAATATCAACTATTCCGGAACGGTATCGGCTGCAAAGGAGGCCGCTTTATACGGTATACCGGCAATCGCCGTTTCCGTTGTAGGGCATCAGGTTGATCATTACGCGGATGCCGCGCGTTTTATAGAAATATTGGCGGAGAATGTATTTGGAAAAGGGCTGCCCGCGGGGACATTTCTAAATGTAAATTTACCCGACATACCTTTAGGAAAAGTGGCCGGGGTTCAGATCAGTCGGCAGAGCAACACCTTTTTTTCCGAGTATGTTGAAAAAAGAATCGACCCTCGAAATCGCACCTACTACTGGCATGGATGCGATTGTCTACCTGATAATAAGGACCTTAATTTTGATGAAACTGCGCTTTATCAGAACTTTATCTCCATTACCCCAATTAAATGCGACATGACCGATTACAGCATCATAGAGGATCTCAAGGGTTGGAAGATCGACAAAGAATTGGGGTAACCATTCAAGGGTGTGATATATGAAAAAGCAGTTTATAGACACAATCCGAGTCGGTGACGTTGTTAATGATGTTTTTGTGCTGTCAGAAAAAGCCCTGGCTCAGAAAAAGGATGGAAACAATTTTTTAAATATTACCCTGTCTGACAAATCCGGTCGCTTAAAGGGTGTCGTATGGGACAATGTGGATTATATTACGGCCAATTTTACTTCCGGTGACATTGTTCAGATAGAGGGGAATGTAAATGACTACAAAGGCGCGCTTCAACTGGTGGTCAAGAAGATGGGCGCGTGTCCGGCAGATTCAATTGATCCCGGTGAATTTCTTCCGGCAACCAGCCGTGACGTTGATGGAATGTTCGAACGTTTATTGAAGATAACAGACGCATTTGAAACCGGGTATTTGAAGGCGCTTTTTGAAGCATTCTGGCACGATGAGACCTTTGTTCACCAGTTTAAAACCGCTCCAGCTGCAAAAAAAATGCACCATGCATACATCGGCGGTCTCCTGGAGCATACCTTGTCCATGGTTACGCTGGCAGACAAAATTGCCAGACATTATAACGGCATTGACAGGGAGCTGCTCATCGCGGGAGCAATCCTCCATGATATCGGCAAAACAAAGGAATTTGAGTATAAATTCCGGATAGACTATTCAGACGAAGGCCGACTGCTCAACCATATTATTATCGGAATTGAGATGATCGATAACAAACTCAAATACATAAAGGATTTTCCTGAAGATCAGGCGGTTTTACTCAAACATATGGTTGTGAGCCATCACGGCGCAAGGGAATTCGGTTCTCCTGAACCGCCTAAAACCATCGAGGCTGTTTTGCTGAATTATATTGATGAAATCGATGCCAAGGTGAATGGAATTCGTAATTTTATGGCCGCTGAAGACAGCAGCGAGGCATGGACGGCATATCACAGAATATGGGAACGTCATTTTTATAAGGGGAAACAATAGGTTTTCAATGGATCGATAAATGTTCATTACATTTGAAGGCATAGAGGGCTCCGGTAAGACAACTCAGATTCAAAACATCGCTGAATTTCTGCGAAGTCGGGGGAGAGACTGCTTGATCACCCGGGAGCCCGGGGGTACGAGAATCGGGGAGAAAGTTCGGGCGATTTTGCTTGATCCTCAGAGTAAAGACATGGATCCGATGACCGAACTGCTGCTCTACAAGGCTGACCGGGTCCAGCATGTTAAAAAATTGGTGATCCCGTCTTTATCATCCGGAAAGATTGTTTTATGCGACCGGTATTTTGACGCTACGGTCGTGTACCAGGGATTTGCAAGAGGCATCGATGTCAAACTCATCAACACGTTGCACAAATTGATTCTTGATGACCTAAAGCCTGATATGACCATTCTTCTTGACCTTGCCCCTGAAGTAGGGCTTGCAAGGGCCTGGAAACAGATCGAAAGCGGCAAAAGGGCGGGATTTGAAACCCGTTTTGAAAAGGAGGCGTTCGCATTTCACCAAAGGGTAAGGGAAGGCTACCTTGAGCTTGCCCGTCTTGAACCTGCACGGTTTCGCATTGTCGATGCATCGAAGGATGAAACACAGGTTTGCGAGGAGATCATCAACCTTTTATGTTTGAACAACGGCTTGGGATTGAAAGAATGAGCAAGTCTATTCTGGAAACTATCGGTCATACGCCACTCGTTGAAATCAAGAAGCTTAATCCGAACCCGCGCGTTAGAATGCTGGCAAAACTGGAGTATTTCAATCCCGGGGGCTCGATCAAGGACAGGTCCGCCCTTTTCATGATCCAGGCCGGCGAAAAATCGGGTGAACTCACCCCCAATAAAACGGTTATTGAGGCTACCAGTGGAAATACCGGGATCGGACTTGCCCTTGTCTGTGCCGTCAAAGGTTATCGACTTCTGTTAACCATGTCCGAGGCTGCGAGCGTTGAACGACAGAAAATCCTGAAGGCCCGGGGTGCCGAGATTCTTCTCACACCGGGCCATTTGGGCACCGATGGCGCTATTGAAGAAGTCTATCGCCTGGCGCGTGAGAATCCCGAATCCTATTTTATGGCCGATCAGTATAATAATGAAGCCAATTGTCTGGCCCATTATTATGGAACCGCACAAGAGATCTGGGAACAGACCCGGGGAGACCTTGCGATGCTGCTGGCTACCATGGGCACGACCGGTACGCTCATGGGGTGCTCGAAAAGACTGAAAGAATATAATCCCGATATCGTGATTGTTGGGGTTGAGCCTTACCTGGGGCATAAAATCCAGGGATTAAAGAATATGAAGGAGGCCTATTGTCCGGAAATTTTTGAAAAGAAACGCCTTGACAAAAAAGTAAACATTGATGACGAAGAGGCCTTTGAGATGACCAGGCGCCTTGCCAAGGAGGAAGGCCTTTTTGTGGGGATGAGCAGCGGGGCCGCCATGGCGATTGCCTGCAAGGAAGCGGACGCCATGACTGAGGGGACGATTGTTGTCATATTTCCGGACGGGGGTGAACGCTACCTGAGTACACAGCTGTTTGCGGTCCGCGAAAAGGTTGATTTTAAATTATTCAATAGCTTGAGCCGGGCCAAGGAACCATTTGAGCCAATCCTTCCGGGCAAGGTGTCCATGTATTCATGCGGTCCCACCGCCCATGCGAGGATCCACCTTGGGGAATGCCGCCGTTTTGTTTTTACCGATTTGCTTTATCGATATCTGGAATACAGGGGCTATGTTGTAACCCACATCATGAATATCACGGACCTTGACGACAAGACCATACTCGGCTCGGAGCAAGAAGGGATTGAACTCACTGATTTCACACAAAAACATATTGAGTCATTCAAACAGGATCTTTTCTTCCTGGGTATCCAGCCGGCAACCCGGTATCCCCGTGCGAGCGAACATGTTGAAGATATGATTCAGGTGGTGAAAGGACTCGTGAAAAAAGGATTCGCCTACGAAAAGCTTCGTTCGCTTTATTTTAACATTTCGCGATGTTCAGATTATGGCAGATTATCCGGTATGGATATGGATAAGATAAGACTCGGGGCCACCGTCGATCTGGATGCCTATGAAAAGGACAATCCTCGGGATTTCACATTGTTAAAACGATCAAGGCTTTCGGAATTAAAACGGGGAATATATATTAAAACGGAATGGGGCAATATACGTCCTTCATGGCACATACAATGTGTGGCCATGGCCATGAAGTTTCTTGGAGAAACGTTTGATATTCATGCCAGCAGCCGTGAGCTTGTATTTCCCCATCATGAAAATGAGAATGCAATCGCCAAAGCGCTGACCGGAAAGGCGCTTGCCAGATACTGGATCCATTGCGACCAGGTTCTCGTAGATGCTAAAAAGACGGATGAAAAAGGAGAGGGTCTTACCCTTCAGGATTTGATCGACATGAATTATTCCGGCAGGGAAATTAGACATTGGCTGCTCTCCAGCCACTACCGCAAACCGGTCACATTTTCAAGTAACCGGCTTGCGGGTTTGAAACGTTCCTTGAAAAGGCTGGATGCATGCATCCATTCTTTGCTGAAAATAAAGGATGGCGATTTTTACCCTGATCTGGATCAGCTTCTTTATAATATCAAGCAGGGTTTTATCAGCGCCATGGATGACGATCTAAACATATCCGCAGCGATGGCTTCGATATTTAAGACGATCAAACAGGTGAACATCCTGATCCAGGAAAGACGGATAGATGCGCAAGGAGCGATGAAGATAGTAGATGCATATCGTGATCTAGATTCTGTGCTTAAAATTTTCGATTTTGGCGACGTATTGTCGGATCCTGAGATTAAGGCCCTGATTGAAGAACGCGAGCAGGCCCGAAAAGAGAAAAATTGGAATTTTGCGGATAAGATCCGTGAACAGTTGAGGTTCCATGGGGTTCTCCTGAAGGACCCGAAAATTTAGGGTTAAGGATAAAACATGAAGCCCATATATTTCCCCTTTACCTTTATATCCCAACCGGCGGGTGAGGCCCTGAGAGCTTTTTTCCGGCGGGTCGTGGTGTATCAGCCTTCCCGTAAAAGCGTGCCGGAAAGCATGCAAATATGGGAAAAAGAGGGGTTGCTTGACATCCGCGTACCGGCCACCGGGGATGAAGATCAAATCGACGCAATTTGCCGGGATTACCGGATCTGGCTGGACCAGCACCAGGGGAGCGAGATCGCCTATTTAAAAGCCCAGGGGAATAAGGTTCCTTTTTTTGATGAATCCTATGCATCACAGATTAAGAAAGATGTTAAAAAGAATAGGCGGGCATCAGAATCCCAGGGAAAACCGGATTTTCTTTTTTTGGCCAGAATATTTCTTCAGACCGCCCAGGAATTGGATGTAGAAAATTGGGGAATCAATCAAGATCTTGTATCCCTTGAAAAAATGGAGCGAGATCTCCTCAATGGATTGAGAGGGGAGGGCGGGGATTCCCAGGTCAAATCCGCAGGAGAAATGGCCCTGGAAATTTCTGATTCAAAGGATTATATGACCAAAGAGCGGATACAGGCCTGGGCCCGTCTGTTTTTAAATGACCAGAGTCAGTTCGGTGCAGAAGCGTCGGGAGTGTTTATAACGAACAGTAGATCCGTATTGGAATATTTAATCGATGTCTCGACAGGAGCCGAAACGGTTTTATCTCTGGACGCCGTGCCGGTGCAGAAAAATAAAACGGGACGTGTCCAAAAGTGGCAGGATGGTCTAATGGAGGCCTTTGTCAGGCTTGTCAAAAATAAGGAGACCGTTGTAGATGAAGCTTTTCAAAGCTTTCCCGATAGCTGGGCGGGTGAAAGGACGGTCGCATTGAATATTTATATTATTCCAGGGGAGACCCCCCGGGAACTTTTTGCTCGATGCGTGAATTCAGGCTTTTCTCAGCAGGAAAAGGACAAGGTTGAGAGAAAATTTAAAAATACGCTTTTGGGACTCATCGCCTAACGCTTGCCCTTGCGATTCATCCGGCCGGCCCGCTGCGCCATCCGCTAATTTTTTTCAATACGGCCAAAACTTGCCGTTAAGGGCGCCTAACAGTGCCCCGCGCACGGGATCTAAAATGAGTTTGTCGCTTAGCACAAACAGACTACAATCAACAATTTATGCTGTTCGGGTCTCTGTAAGCCGCCCTAAACGGCTTCAAACAGTTGCCCGTTTTGAAAAAAAATACCGGATGACTCCGCTGGTATGTTGAACCATAAGTTTTTGAGAAATTACGCTGTTTAAATCTAACTAGTGCCTGTCCGATCAAGGCATGCGAAAAATTTTACCGCAGGCATATAGTTGATATTCCGAGGATAAAATTTTGAGCATAACGCAGAGATCGGGCAAAAAGACCGTTTCTGGATGGACACTAACTATTTGGTTATACAATAATTAATTGCAATCATTGTCCGTTGTAAACTTCAAAAATAAAAAATGATATGAGGGCTTGACTCCCTCTATTAATTGGTATATTGAGTTTGCCCGATAATGCGGATAATTGATGACTATAGTACCATGACTTAAATTTTTAAAGAAAGGAGGCTTTTCATATGGCTTTTATTCCTACGGTTGACGCGGCTAAATGTGAAGGCTGTGAAGAATGTGTGGAGGTTTGTCCTGTTGAAGTATTTGAGATGCAGGATGACAAATCAGTTCCTGTAAATGCTGATGAATGCCTTGGTTGCGAAAGCTGCGTCGAGGTTTGTGAGGCAGATGCAATTACAATTGAGGAAATATAATCAGCGCGCAAAACTATTTTCCCCTGGTTCTTTGGCAATGGGATAAGGATCAGGGGAAAACACATCGTGAGACCTTGACATAGCGTCCCCGTTCATCCAATTTTTTCATCGGACTCAAATTTTAGCCCTTGAGCTCGAACGAAATTGAGCATTTTTCAGAGGTCTCATCCTTAAGTGTCTGGTGTTACATGTTTTTCCCTTCTGCCGATAATCAATCGCCTTCTTAACTTACCGGCTTCCTATGACGCACACAAAAAAACCGGTGAAATTTCCGGATATGGCACTGGTCAAGCAAACCCTTTTTTCATCCAGGATAAGGGATATACCCGGTGCTTTATTGTCTTCTCTTGCGGTCCAGCCGTTTTTGAATAAAATAAAACCTGGCGAAACCGTGGCCGTAGCAGTGGGGAGCAGAGGAATATCCGGAATAGATCAGGTGCTTTTTCATTGTTTGAGTTTCCTGAAGGGGAAAGGGTTAATACCGTTTATTGTTCCGGCTATGGGAAGTCATGGGGGCGCAACGGCTGAGGGGCAATGCGTGGTTCTCGCAAAGCTCGGAATAACTGAATCCAAGATGGGGGTTCCAATTTCAGCGAATATGGGCGTTGAATGTCTGGACGAACTTCCAAGCGGCCTAAAACTTTTTTTTTCAAAAAAGGCCCTGGAAGCCGATCATATCGTAATCATCAATCGGGTTAAACCCCACACCAAGTTCCGGGCCGATATTGAGAGCGGGCTTTGTAAAATGCTGACGATCGGACTCGGTAAATCAGCGGGGGCGGTTGCGTTCCACCGCTATGCCGTTCAACAACCATTTAAAATTATTGAAGATGCAGCACGGGCTATTTTAAAGCAGGGCAGGATCCTCTTCGGGATTGCCCTGTTGGAGGATGGGTATGGGGATCTGGCGCATATTGAAGCCGTTTTACCCGCGTCATTTATTGACCGAGACAAAACACTCCTCAGAGAGGCCGCCGGGAATATGGGGCGCATACCATTGGATTTTATTGATATTTTAATTATTGATATTATCGGTAAAGATGTCAGCGGGATCGGTATGGACTCCAACGTTACCGGCCGGCACAGGGATATTGTAGGCGATTTTTATGTGGCGCCCCATGTAAAACGCATTTTTGTAAGGGATTTATCCCCCGACTCCGACGGCAACGGCAACGGCATCGGTCTGGCGGATTTCACCACCAAACGTCTGGTGGATGCCCTTAATATGGAAAAGACCTATGTAAATGCCGTTACGGCGATTTCACCCGAGAAGGCCGCCATCCCCATGCATTTCGATACGGACCGTAAAGCCTTGGAGGTATGTGCCGCAACCATCGGGCTAGATTCTATGGCAAAGGCACGCATGGTGAGAATTAAGGATACAGGGCGTCTTGAACTTCTTCAGGTTTCAGAGGTATTTAAGCGGGAGATTTTATCAAACCCGAATTTAAAACAAATCGCGCCGTGGCGACCCATGCAGTTTGATGATCACGGGAATCTGATGGAACTTTCAGCTGAATCGTAAAGGAATATTATTTACAGCATTTTTGGTAACTTCTCGATATGTTTCGGTAGGCCCGCTGCGCCATCCGGTAATTTTTTTCAATACGGCCAAAACTTGCCGTTAAGGGCGCCTAACAGTGACCCGCGCACGTAATGTAAAATGAGCGTGTTGCTTAGCACAAACAGACTACAATTAACAATTCATGCTGTCCGGGTCACAGTAAGCCGCCCTAAACTGCTTCAAACAGTTGCCCGCTTTGAAAAAAATGACCGGATGGCTCCGCTGGTAGGTTTAACCATAAGTTTTTAGAGGTTGCCATTTTTAATTCAACTGAATCGTCCCAGAAGAGTGAGCCATGCCAGGTGATCCTAAAATTCGACATCTCATTTTCCCTACCTGTTTCGGGTTTGCGGCAATTATATATCGTGAACAGCCGTTTTTGATCATAAAGATTTTTTTACCCCGAACAAGCAGGCAAGATCTTTTCGAGTCCATCAAAAACAAAGGATGGGGGAAGCGTGGACGGCATCCCGAGGCGCTAAGGATATCAGAATCAATCATGGATTATTTCACCGGGAAACCGATTCAGCCGCACTGGGATCACATCTCCATGATCGGGCTTACAAACCTTCAGCAATCAGTTCTGGTTGCCACCACTAAAATCCCCTATGGGGACTTGCGTTCCTACCAAGCGATTGCCGTGACCATCGGTCGGCCTCGTGCATATCGTTCGGTCGGTTCGGCCCTTGCCAAAAATCCTTTTCCCATCCTGATTCCCTGTCATCGAGTTATACGGAGCGATAATTCCATTGGTCAGTTCGGTGGTGGCGTGGCGTTGAAGAGAAAATTGATCGAACTGGAAGCAAAACATACCTAACCCGGACAATCCGGAACCAAAAATATTTGCCACCAAGGCACAAAGACACGAAGGATTATATTTGTTATTCGTTCTTAGTGTCCGGTGAAAACCAGAAACGAGGATTTTTGTTCGAGATCAAGGCCTGCGAAAAATTTTACCGCAGGCATATAGTTGATATTCCGAGGATAAAATTTTGAGCATAACGCAGAGATCGGGCAAAAAGGGGCGTTTTTCAAAGGTCTCAAGGGTTTAGCGCACAAGGAGCTTATAGGCTGTAATCATCGCGACGTCTTTGCGAAGCCGCTCCTTGGGCGCCATTTTTAGTAATATGTCTAGGGTATTGTCATCCTGCTCAACCAGAAAATCCGGCGTAACCCCAATGCTTTGCCAGCTTCGTCCTTTGGGCGAGTACATCGCCCCTGTAATAAACTTGAGCCGGTACTGGTTTTTAAGTGTATAGGTTTTTTCGAAAACCGCTTTTCCAAAGGTCCGCGTACCAACGATGAGGGCTTGCTGGTGATCCTGAAGCGAGCTTGTCAAAATCTCTGCGGATGAGGCGGTTTTGCGGTTCACCAGGATTGCTATGTCAAATTTAAATGGCTTGGGGTTGACCGAGGTGTAGTTTTGCATTTGTGTTTCGCGCTGAAGGGTTCTCAGGAGAATCCGATTTTCAGGCAGAAATAATTCCACAACGCGCAGGGATTCGACAAATACGCCGCCGCTATTATTGCGCAGGTCGATAATGAGTCCCTTGAATCCTTCCCCGGCCAGTTCTTCCAGCTCCTCTTCAAGTCTTTTAGACATATTGGCTGTAAAATATTTTATTTCTATCAATGCAATCGTTTCACTGAGTCGGGTAACGATTAAGTTTTGAGTTTCAAATTCTTTAAATTGGAGGTTCACCTCAAAAATTTTAATATCCCGGTTTACCGTGAATGTTATCGGCGCACCCACTTTTGCTTTAAGAAAGGCATTGACCTCTTTTAAAGATTTTCCCTTTAGCGACTGTGAATCGATACGCAGGATTCGGTCTTGAGGTTTTAGAAACGCATCGGACGGTGAACCTGGCAAAACCTCCGTTACCGTGAGGCTGCCATCGGCAGGATTAAATGAGCTTTTAATTCCTATGGAAACCTGGACACCTTTAAGGGAATCGTGAACTATATCGTATTCTGCAGGTAGCCAGATTTTAGCGAGATCAGGATTTTCCGGTGGGGATATTTGCCGCAGCATCCCCTGGATTGCAGCCCAGTAAAGTGCTTCTTCGGTAATCTCGGCACTGTAGTAATGTCTCAGGATTAAATCCTTGACCTCCTCAAAAGTTTCATGGGGCCTTATAAACCTATGATCGATCTGGACCGGAAAAAGTGGTTTGAAGTCGATTTTTTCCTTTGCCGGACTATCTGTAATCATACCGTTTAAAAATAGAAAGGCGAGCAGGGCGAAAATGAGCGTCCGTCCGCCGGATGACCATGAGTTTGAATTGGGCATCAAATGATGAATAAATCTCATGAAGTATCTCCAAAATTATTTTAACTGTTTACGGCAACTTTTTCGTTGCCCGTTTTTGCATATTTTTCAGAAGCCGCTTGGCCCAGTCGCTAAAGTACTGAATATCGGATTGAGATGCTTTTTTCAGCAAAGCGGTTGCTTCTTGCCTGTTTTTTTCACCTTTTAAGCGTAGGAGTAACTCGGCAAGGTAAATTTGTGCTTCAGCGTTATCATCAAAATACTCGGTTTCCTGGTATTCCCTGTAAAACCCGAGGGCTTTTTTGGTTTTCCTGAATGGCCATGGGAGCACGGCCCAAAATCTTCCGATGGAAAGTATCGGTCCGGCTTTATCGTACATCTTATCCAGGGCATACGCCTTTTCGAAACCGCTCTGGGTTTTATTTTTGAGTCCTTCTCGCAGTGCCGTTAGTATGCTCACCCCATCCGAGTAAATACCTGCATTCAGACCGTAGAAGTAATGCCCTTCAGGTTTCTCAGGCTCCAGCGCTATAGCCTTTTGAGCAAATTTCATTCCTTCTTTCCCATAGGTGGCGCAGATATTCTTCCAGTCCGCCATGTTTGTTCGCTTGGCGGCCTCGCCATATTCGCGATAGGCCCGCGATAACTTCCAGCTGGTTTCATAGTCGTCAGGCGTTACTGCCAGTGCTTGGAGATAAATCTCGATGGCCCGCTTGAAATTTTCCATCCCCCCCTGATGATATAAAACGTCTGCAACTGACACATCGTCCTCGGCCATCAGTTCAATGGGGAAGGTAAAACAAAGAAGCAACAGCAGCCAACCGCATAAATTTCTTTTCATTGTTGGGCCTCCTCACCCGGACGAGCCGGAAAAGTTAGAATTTGATCAAAACCAGTGAGTTACTAAAGGAAAAGGTAACTTCTCAATATGTTCCGGTAGACCCGCTACGCCATCCGGTAATTTTTTTCAATACGGCCAAAACTTGCCGTTAAGGGCGCCTAACAGTGACCCGCGTACGTGATGTAAAATGAGTGTGTCGCTTAGCACAAACAGACTACAATCAACAATTTATGATGTTCGGATCACTGTAAGCCGCCCTAAACGGCTTCAAACAGTTGCCCGCTTTGAAAAAAATTACCGGATGACTCCGCTGGTATGTTTAACCATAAGTTTTTGAGAAGTTACAGGAAACGGTACTAACAGATCCGGTATGTTGGCACTTCAAGGTGTGTCTTCCTGCAGGCCGGACAGTGACCGGGGCGCGTAAATCGTTTTCGGTTCTTAAACACGTATCCACAACTGAGGCAACGAAACGGTTGAATCACAAGCTTTTTTCCCTGGATCTCAACGGTCCGCGCAACATGCCCAAGATGCCCATAAACCTCCTTTTCCTGAATACCGATAACCTGGGATAGATCCCTCGCACTCATCTCCTGATCTTTTAAGAGGGAAATCATTTGCTGGCGAAATGTTTGCATTTCTATCTATTTTCAAAGGGCTTATTTTATATAGGCCGATTAAAGCCGGGCTTCGCTAGTGTCCGTCCAGAAACGAGGATTTTTGTTCGAGATCAAGGGCTGCGAAAAATTTTACCGCAGGCATATAGTTGATATTCCGAGGATAAAATTTTGAGCATAACGCAGAGATCGGGCAAAAAGACCGTTTCTGGATGGGCACTAGCTAATATTGTCCCGCTTTGGTACCTTTTTTAAAAAGGGCGGCCACGGCGTGGGGTGAACTATTATGATCGAGCTTACCGGTTGAAGGATCCATGTATAATCGAACCACATCATCCGGAATATCATAATAGGCATATGGCCTTTTTGCGAGTGCTTCGGTCATATACGCGATCCATATGGGAAGTGCGGCCTTCGCACCGGTTTCCCCTTTTCCCAGGGTCATCGATATGTCCTGACCCACCCACACGCCTGTCGCAATTGATGGTGAAAATCCAACAAAAAGGGCGTCTTTAAACGCATCTGTCGTACCGGTTTTTCCGGCAATGGGATGTTTGATAATCCGGGCCTTGCGACCCGTTCCCTCTTTCACAACCCCTTGAAGCATGTTTGTCATTATCGCGGCGCCTTCACGGGACATCGGGGTGCTTTTATGGGGTCTTATTCGCCAGATCATCTTGCCTTTACGATCAAGAACTTCCATTACGCCATAAGGTTTTATTCGTTTTCCCCGGTTAGGGAAAACAGCATAGGCTGAAGTCAGATCGATCAATGTCACGTCCGATGTTCCTAAAGCAAGGGAAAGGTTCGGGGCAAGAGGGGATTCGATGCCTAGGGAAGATGCGAATTGGGACACCGAAGAAGGTCCTATCATTTCGATTAAGCGCACCGCCGGGATGTTTTTAGAGGTAGTCAGGGCTTTTCTTAACGTTATTGCACCCAAATACGTTCTGGAAAAATTTTCCGGTCGCCAATCTTTCCCATTTAATGCCCCCTTAAAGACGATCGGTGCATCCAAGATCATCATGTTTTGAGCAAAGCCCCTTTCGATTGCATGAGCGTAAACAATTGGTTTAAAAGCAGATCCAGGTTGTCTTCGGGCGATGGTGGCCCGGTTAAAAGGGCTGTCGTAGAAATTTCGGCCGCCGACCATGGCTAAAATGCCGCCGGATTGAACGTCGATAGAAACAAGTGCACATTGAGGGAGCGGGTTTTCATTTCCTTTTGGTTTCATTCTTGTTTCAAGTGCAGCAAGACCATTGGCGACCGCCACCTCGGCGGCCTGCTGCAGGTCAAAAGAAAGGGTTGTAAAAACCGATAGCCCTCCTCGATATAGAATTGACGAACCCAATTCTTTTTCCAGAAACTTTTTCACATAGTCCACAAAATAAGGTGCTTTGGTTGAATTTTTATTCTGTGATTTTAGATTCAATTCTTTTTTTAACGTTTGTTGAAAAGCGGATGCAGTGATGATGCCGGTGTCACGCATTTGCTTTAAAACCGTATCCCTGCGCTTTATTGCGAGCTCACTGTTTATCAGCGGGGAATACCGGGAGGGCGCTTTGGGCATGCCGGCGATCATGGCGCATTCGGCGAGATCGAGATCCTTTGCGGATTTTCCAAAAAAAAGTCTTGCAGCTGATTCTACGCCATAGGCGCCGCTTCCGAAATACACCTGGTTAAGATAGAGCTCCAGTATTTCATCCTTGGTGTAGCGTCGCTCCAGTTGGAAAGCCAGCATCGCTTCCTTGATTTTCCGTATTAGGGTCTTTTGGGGAGTCAGAAAAAGGGTCTTCGAAAGCTGCTGGGTAATCGTACTCGCGCCTTCTACAAATCCTCCCGCCCGGATATCCTTAATGATGGCTCTTAAGATTCCTTTCAGATCAACGCCACTATGGCTGTAAAATTTCCGATCTTCGGTGGCAACCAGTGCCGCTTGCAGGTAAGCGGGTATGGACGTCAGGGGCACCGGGACCCTTTTTTCCACAAAGAGCTCTGCAAGCAGCACCCTGTCTGAGGAATAGATCCGTGTCACGGCCGAGGGGGTAAACGTTTCCAGGGAACGAATCTGGGGAAGATCATGGCTAAGGGCGAAAAAGGCCCCGGCCACTGCTCCGAACAGGACGCCGCTGACTAAGATGAACGCAATGGCAATTTTCTTTTTATTTAAGCCGGTTTTATCCATTCAATTTAAAAGCAAAATCATATGTTTGAAACATTAGTTGTCTGATATACTGTTTTTTCTTAAGGCTCACTAACACGCTCAGACAGTCAGACCTTTTATATTTTATCACCAATGAGCTTCAGTAGTTATTGAAAAGTTACAAAAAAACGTTATAAAGGAATATAGTAACCGTTCACGGGTTCAAAGGTTCAGGGTTCAGAGGTTCGAAGTTCAATGCAAATCTCAACTGTTGATACGTCAAACCTGAATTTTGGTTGCGACTTTGGGTTGAAAACGCAAATTCATGGCACAGCAGGTTGATTCATACGCAAAATGGCGGAATAATTCGATTGAGAGACCCACTGAAACTCATTTATCCCATCAGGCTTAAACAAAAAAGCAACCCTGAACCTTTGAACCCTGAACCCGTGAACGGCTACGGAATATACACTAATACAACAGGAGAATAACGATGCCCCATAATCATCAGCATGAAACCCCCGAGAGCCTGCCATTTGAAGAAAAATTGATCAAACTGCTTGAGCATTGGGTAAAACATAACCATGAACATGCCGCAACATACAGAGATTGGGCGGAAAAAGCAAAAGGCAAACGTATGCCTGCAACGGTCGCTTTGCTGGAAGAGGCTGCCGATATGACCCTGCTGGTCAGCCGGAAGTTCGAAAAAGCCCTGGATGTTATCAAGGGGGAGATGAAAACGGAATAACGCGATCGTCACGCCAGTTCTTTTCCAGAAAAGTTAAGGAGGCCTTGAGGTGTTTGAATGCAAACACCTCAAGGGACACCGTTCCGGTAAACTGTTTTAAAATTTTCATGACAGCGGTCAAATCCCTTTCGGGCAGCATGTCGATTGACAGATGATCACGATTATCCTTAACCCCATGAAGGTGTATGATCGACGTTCTTTCGTAATATTTGTTGAAATGTGCTTCAATATCAAATCCTTGCAGGATAAGGTGCCCGAGGTCCAGGCAAACGGAAAGATTAAGATCGATTAAAATATCGTCCAGCCATTCAAATGGGTACATCAGGGTTTCAACGGAAAGGGTTCTGCCCGGTACCCCCCCGGCGAGGATCTGCTCGATACTCCTGTAAGAACGTTCCCGCCATTTCGTCAACTTTTCTTTTTCCCTTCCAGGTTCTTCCCACGGGATGTGAAGCGTATATGTAGTGGGCGTCAGGGGTGCGGTCAGTTCGATGATCCGTTTTATTATTTCCACCCCGTGTCGACGTACGGATGGATCGCGATCACTTATGGATATATCGATAGGAAGATGAATATTATAGGTAAGGCCGGAGGTTTTTGCCAGGTCTGAAAGCGCTCTGATCTCATGCGCCGAGGGAAGGCTGTCGTCAGGCGAACTCTCAAACAACAAAAGCTCGATTTCCTCCAAATAGGGCGCCAGCATCTTGACGTTGGAATGCATGTGGTCCGGATATATATATGATGTGGTACTGATCCTGAATGGATAAAACCCCTTATAGGACTTTTTTAGGTTTGGGTACATTTGTATTTTCTTCAAATTTTCTATTGTGCCCCTGTGTTGTTTACCAGGAGAATCTCCAGAGAACGGTTGCTCCCCATAAAATAAAAAGCCATATCACGGCGGAAAGGATCATCAGATCACATGCCTTTTTGATATGGTTTATGTTTACCGTTCCAAATCGTATCCCGATTTGCGGTTTGGGAACAAGGTGCCCGTGGTAATAATGGGCACCGCCGAGTTTAACACCCAGAGACCCGGCAAACGCAGCCTCAGGAAATCCGGCATTTGGACTAGAATGATTGGCGCCCTCTTCCATGGCCGTACGAAATGCAAGCGATCCTTTACCGGCGAGGATCCGGGATGCAAGTGCAACAACCGGAACCGAAAGGCGCGCGGGGATAAAGTTCGCAATATCGTCAATGCGGGCAGAAGCTTTTCCAAACTGTCGGTATTTCTCATTTTTATATCCGACCATGGAGTCGAGCGTATTGACCATTTTATATGCCGCGGCCAGGGGAGCGCCTCCGATTGCGGCAAAAAAGAGTGGGGCCATAACGCCGTCCACAAGATTTTCCGCGACCGTTTCGACCGTTGCCTGGGCAACCCCTTGCGTTGATAGTCGTTCAACATCCCTTCCGACAATTTGCGAGACCTTTTTTTGGGCTTCGTTCAGGTTTTTATGTGCAAGTGACCGGTGTACATCCATCGCGGACTTTACCAGACATCGAACTGAAATAGAGTAATAAATAATCAGGATTTCGATTCCGACCCCAAACAGGGGATGTATGGTACGGGCGAGAATAACCAACGCGAATACCAGACACCATGTGCCGACGATAAGGGCTAACGAGAAAATAAAACCCGCAGTTGTTTCTCGAAGCGGCAGGTTTCTGAAACGGGGCTCCATCGTCTCGATGGCCCGTCCCATCCACCTCACGGGATGTGGAAGAAATAAGGGATCACCTAAAATTAAATCCAGGATAAATGCGGCAGGAAGAATATGCCATGAAATTATAAAATCCATTTAACAGCCTGTGTTGCATAGTTAGTGCCCATCCAGAAACGGTCTTTTTGCCCGATTTCTGCGTTATGCTCAAAATCTTATCCTCGGAATATCAACTATATGCCTGCGGTAAAATTTTTCGCATGCCTTGATCTCGAACAAAAATCCTCGTTTCTGGACGGACACTAGTTAAAACCGACGGTTTAAAAACATTCTTTTTAATCATACATGAATTTGATTTTCAAGGTATTACTTTTGGACGTTCAGACTTGTCTTTTATATTTTGTAATGGTAATGGCTGCTATTCTGTAATGGATAGTTTCAGACCTCGTTGAATAGTTAGTGCCCATCCATAAATGGTCTTTTTGCCCAAGATCTGCGTTATGCTCAAAAAATAATCCTCGGAATATCAAACATATGCCTGTGGTTATTTTTTTCGCAGGCCTTGATCTTAAACAAAAATCCTCATTTCTGGATGGACACTAGTTAAGTAGTGCCTGAACGCAAACTGCTATTTTTCCCAATTTCGGCGTCAGGCTCAGATTTTAATCCTCAAAATTCGAAACACTAAACACTTTTGAACTGGAATGATACAATGGAAAAAATATGGATTATCGGCGTTGGGCAGTTCGGGTTTATATCTTTTCAGAGACTGTCAAAGAGCGGTAAGGATCGGCATTTTGTTCTGGTGGACCCCAATGAACAGAATCTATTGCGGGCCAAGGGTGAAAATTGCAGACTCGAACAGGTAGATGGGGTGGGTTTTGTAGATCGTCATCTCAGCCCTGAGAATAAACCGGACTGGATCATACCGGCGTTGCCCATTCACCTGGCCGCGGAGTGGTGCCTCCTTCGCCTGGGTCCTGAACGGCTGGATCGAATTCCGTTACCACCTGAAATGGAGATGCAGGTCCCCAATCCGCTGCGAGGACCTGATGGGAACCTTTATGTGAGTCATGCCGATTTTACATGCCCGGATGATTGTGCGGAACCCGAAGATGTCTGCACGGTGACCCAAACGACCAGAGAACGTAATATGTTCGAAATATTGGGAGATATCAAAGTACCGCCGTTTCAGCCGCTGGTTATTCGCAGTTACCAGCTGGGACCGGGCATTGGCGGGTACCGTCCGGAACAGCTTTTTGATCTGCTGTCAGAGGTGGAACAGGCCAAAGGCCATCTTGCCGTCTGTACGGCCTGTCGGTGCCATGGGGTTGTTACCGGGCTTAAACGGCTTTAATACAAAACACGCTCGAGCCAATTTCAAAACGTCCCATTTTGCCCAATCTCTGCGTCAGGCTCAAATTTTAATCCTCGAAATACTCAATGTATTCCTGTGGTTAATCCGCCTCAGGCGGATCGCCTTCCTTGACCTTGAACAAACTGAAACGTTTTGAAACTGGCTCGCTCGTAAAAAATACTTTTTTCAACCTTTTTGCGAAGGTGTCAATATTGATGACCCGTAAGACGGTTTCGAAAAAAGTTTAAATTCAAGGCGTGCAAATTTTGTAATCATGAGGCGTACTTATCGTACGTTGAATGATTACAAAATGCAGCACAACGCAGAAGTTGGACTTTTTTCGAAACCGTCAATATTATTTTTTAAAAGAAAAAGAAAGGAGATTTCCCATGGGTAAGATTACAGATTTTTTTAAAGCGGTTCTCGGTATCTGTGAAACACAAGAACTCCGCCCAGACATGTGGCGTCTTGAAGGGAACAGCGCGCGTATCCAGATTGAACAGGCGCCGGAATTGGCCGCGGCTGATGGGGCCATTTATTTAAAAGGCAAGGGCCTGAAATATCCTGTTCTGGTTGTTCATACAAAGGATAACGGGTACCTGGCTTTTACAAATCGTTGCACCCATATGGGTCATCGGAAACTGGACCCTGTGGCCGGTGAAGCGATACTGCGGTGTTGCAGCGTGAACCATTCCACCTATGACCTTCAAGGCAAACGCCTCAGTGGCCCGGCCAAGGGCGATCTTGAGATCTATGACGTGGAGGTGATCAATGATGAAGTAGTGGTCAAGTTGTAAAAGTTGACGGTTTCGTAAAAAGTCCAACTTCTGCGTTGGGCTGCATTTCGCAATCATTCAGCGTACGATAAGTACGCCTCATGATTACAAAATTTGCACGCCTTAAATTTGAACTTTTTACAAAACCGTCTAAATCGGACTTTTTACGAGTTCATCAAGGTTGATTGCACAAAAAACGAAAACTTGTTTGGTTCTCCGCTAAATCGGGATTTCCGCTTCGCTTCAACCGGTTTGTCCGGGTTACGGTTTGTCAATACAGTTTTTCAGGTCCTGGAGAATTTCCTCCGGATTGACCCACATACCGACAAAGGCCAGGCGGGTTTCTTT
This sequence comes from Deltaproteobacteria bacterium, assembly GCA_019309945.1. GTDB lineage: Bacteria > Desulfobacterota > Desulfobacteria > Desulfobacterales > JAFDFH01 > JAFDFH01. The sequence goes on along the minus strand of JAFDFH010000051.1, from coordinate 4,425 downwards.
GGTGTCCTCCCAGTCGATCCACTCACTCTTGCCGCCTACGAAATTGATCATTCGGGTGCCGTTTTTAAAGTAGACCGTTCCTTTCATCCGGAATACTTCCCAGGGCAGATTTTGTGTGAAATTTTGGAAGCAGTCTTCATTTAACGGTGCCGTATCGATGAAATGAAATGGCACGTACCTTTCATGTTCCTTGGGATCATGATCGTGGTGGTCTTCTTCAAAAAATTCCCCCGGTTCCATCCCGAAGTCTTTCTGGTGATCGACTGACCAAAGGGTTTCGGGATCCACGGCACAGTGGCGGGTGGGGATTACCTGCGTATTAGGGATGGTCTCATGGAGTTCTTTTAGCATCTGTGGAACTTTCTCTTCGCCGATGAGGTCGATCTTATTTAAAAGAATCAAGTTCGCATCCTCAAGTTGATGAAAAAAGAGCGGCCCCAGGTGCTCTCGCGCTTCCCAAAAATCCGCATCCAGAACAGTAATAATATTTGTGACTTCCATATGCTCCCGGATTCCCACCTCATCAAACACTTTCTTAATTGAATCCGGGTCGGCAACCCCCGAGGCTTCAATAAGAATGCGTTTGGGTTTGAGTTCATTCCAGATTTTTTTCAGTCCGATGTTAAATTCCGCCTTGAGAACGCAGCAGACACATCCGCTTTTAAATTCCACCATATTCGCGGCACTGTCTTTGAGCATGGAACCGTCAATTCCCACCGCTCCGAACTCATTGACAATGACAGCGGTCCCGGAGAGGTCTGTTTCCCATGCGAGAATCCGTTTTAGCAGTGTGGTTTTGCCGGCCCCCAGAAAACCGGACAGAAGCGTGACCTTGGCCTTTTCATTATCCCAGGATGTCGTTGAAGGGTTCATGCGCTTTCTCCTTCTTGTATTAAAACACAATTTGACCATGAATTATAACGATCAAAGGACCTTTTGTCAAATTTAATAGCAGCAATTTCAGCAGCGCTATGCATTTGGCCGAAGGGTCTGAAAAAGGCTGTCCCGTTTAAATCTTGACATAATAAACAAACTGGCATAATTCGATGAAGGTCTATGAGATTATTTATCTTTTTTTACCTAACCCGGACAAACCGGCACCAAAAATATTTGCCACAAAGACACTAAGACACAAAAGATATATTTATTATTCTTTCTTCGTGCCTTGGTGCCTTAGTGGCAGAATGGAAAAAGGTTTTCCACAAAAAGCACAAAATTTACAACTAAGGAACTAACGGGGATGATCCATGCAGCTCATTAACTGGCGCAAAGAACTGTCTCGTGACGGCCATCGGGTGGTTCTGTCGGGGTTGCCGATTGCCATGCATTGCCATCATTATAACATCAATCTTCATAAGACACTGGAAGACACCCTGGACGGCGATGGCGTCCGAATGCTGTTTGAAGCGGCCGAAGAGGCGAGCTTTATGGGGTTCAAATTCTTCCTGGATCAGTATGGCCGGATCAAGACCATAAAATCAAGGCTGGAACTGGCCGCTACCATTTATCAAAATTGTGGATTGGGAATTATTCATTTTAAGAAAATCGGGCCCCCGGGAGGCCGGGTGATCAGCACATCCAGCCATCATGTCACCGGTTGGCTGGCCAAACACGGAAGACGCGAGACGCCCGGGTGCCATTTTTCGCGGGGATGGATTGCAGGAATTCTGGAAGTTATCTACAATCGTAATCTTGGTTACTATGCGGTTGAAGAGCGGGAATGTAAAATGATGCGCAAGGAGGCGTGCGTGTTCAGGGTAACGGAGCGTTAAATGGCCATTGATACCCGTAAGATTCTGCATGCCGTTATGGAAGGCAGCCGGATTCGGGATTCAAAGGGGATTATCCCGCTTTTTGGCGTCTATCTTTCTCTGTTTTCGGTGGAATATTACAACAAAATCTCTTTTGATTTTGAAAAGAAGATGGGCCAGGAACGCGCCGGCCAGGCCGAGGCGCTTCTCATTAAAGCCGCCCAGGAGTGTGGTTATGCAACCTTTCAGGGGATCCGTAGCTCCTGGGAATGGGAGCAACTTGTCGCGCCCATGATTGAAAGCAAAGAAGATCAGGTTCATGGCTTTTGCGCCCTGGCGATGGCTTTCGGCTGGGGGGATATGGAGATCAAAGCACTGATTCCCGGCGAGCAATTGGTCATACGGGTGCGTGATTCATATGAAGCCGATGGTTATCTCAAACGTTACGCGCGTGCGGATTCCGGAAAATGTTATATGCTTCGAGGGGTGACGGCGGCCTTTATGGGGCTGGTGTATGGGGAAGATTACCCGGATGGGTGTTTCTCGTTTTCAGCCGCGGAAATGCTTTGCCGGGCCAAAGGAGATTCGTACTGTGAGTTTGTTGCACGAAAATCATCTCAACCCTATAGCGCTTAAAAAGTGGGATACTGCACCCGGGCAGGCCTGCTGGGAGTATATGTCCTGTTCCAGGGTGCTCTGCCCGGCCCATGGGAAGAAAAATGGCGATTGCTGGCTGGTTCCGCGGACCCACTGCAGTCCTAATCCGGAAATGGATTTTTTTGAAAGACTGGCCATCTGTCTTGGATGTGTGTACTTCAAAGCGAATGGTGATCGACATCCTAAGGGGTGGAATTATTTTCTGGCGGACGAGATCCAAAAATACAATGTTAAAACGCTCGAACAGTTGTATCAAAAGGAAGAAAGCCATATCGAGATTTTAAATCGTATTCCGGACGGCCTGTTTACCATGGATGGGGACCGGCGGATTACGTATTTCAATCCCGCCGCAGAGGAAATCACGGGGTTTCCCGCTGATGAAGCGATCGGAATGTACTGTAAGGATGTTTTCAAGAGCCCCGTCTGTGGGACCGATTGTGCTTTTAAACTTGCGACGGCCGGGGGTTACAATATCCGCAATCGTGAGTTTGAAATTGTCGACCTCGAGGGCCGGAAGATCCCGGTGCTTTGCTCGACATCCGTTTTTGTCGATCATGCGGGACGTGTTACCGGGGGTATCGAGATATTTAAAGATGTAACGGAGCTCAAACACCTCCAGGAAGAGATCCGGCGAGACATGATTTATACCTCCAACCAACAGGGCCGGCTTTTGGATGTGAATCAGGCTGGTATAAAGATGCTGAGGTACCGGAACAAGACGGAGTTGCTGGGGATTGGCTCGGCCAAGCGGCTGTATTATAACCCTGTGGACCGGGAGACGTTTTTGGAGAAAATAAACCGGGATGATTACGTAAAAGACTATGAGGTTGATTTTAAGGCCGCCGATGGATCACCGGTGCATGTATTGATGTCCAGCCGGCGCTATGAAAACCCGGAAACCGGGGATGTTGAATTCAATGGAATCATCAAAGATATTACGGACCGTAAGCGAACGGAAGAAATTCTAAAAAAGAGAAACCAGGAGCTTTCCCTTCTAAACAGTATTGCTGTGGCCCTGAATCTGTCGCTGGATCTGAATCACATTCTGATGGTGACTTTAAAAGATATTCTTATGGCCCTCCAGCTGAAACGGGGTGCCCTTTTTGTGATTGACTCGGCTCGGCATAAAGCCGTGCTTCAGGTTAGATACGGCCTGCCGGCCGAAGACCTTAAACACCAGGGACTGGCCATTTTCAAAGATACCCAGCTGAGGCGGCACCTTATTGAAGATGATGCCGCCGTCATTCCCGAACCCACCTTTCCTGCTTTTCAGGTGAAATATTTAGCCAAGGGGGACCGGGTCATTCCCTGGCTATTTTGTTTTCTGATCACCTTCAAGGGCAAGGGCGTCGGTTTTTTCGCTCTCGACATTCCCATGACGCGTAAGTTGAGCGAACATGAATTGCATTTGCTGGGTTCGCTGGGCAATTTTTTGGGGGGTGCCATCGAGAATACCCAATTAATGAAATCGATCAGCCGCCATCGACAGGACTTAAGGCGACTCACTAAAAAGCTTTTTCAGGGACAGGAAGCGGAACGACGCCGGATTGCCCGGGAACTGCACGACGAAGCGGGGCAGGCCTTGACCGCCGTAAATCTGGGCTTGGAGCGGCTGGAAGAAAGCGTGCCAGGCCAAGACAATCATTTCAAAGTGCAGATCGGTGAAATCCGGAAAATGATTCTTCGGACTTCCTCTGAGATCAGACGACTTTCCTATCGACTTCATCCCACTTTGTTGAGCGATCTCGGTCTGGAACCTGCCCTGGACCTGTATTTAAAGGATATCGTAAAACACTCAGGGCTTGATATTGAATTTCACATGGTTGGATTTGATCGTCGACTGGATCCGGACATCGAGACCGTTTTTTATCGATTCAGCCAGGAGACCCTCACCAATACCCTGAAACATTCGGGAGCTGAAACCTTCCGACTCTCCATTATCAAAAGCTATCCCAAGATCATCTTTTTGGCAGAAGACGACGGGGTTGGGTTTGACGGACAAATCAAAAAAAGCGGT
>JAFDFH010000331.1 GCA_019309945.1 Deltaproteobacteria bacterium | reverse complement strand
TATGCAAATGGTATATCAGAATCCTTTCTTACTTCTGAACCCCAAGATCAATCTAATGATAAAAATCCAAAGTGATTATTCCCTGACCTATTTGTTTATCTCACACGATCTAAGTGTGATCAAACATGTAAGCCACCATATTGCACTTATGTACGCCGGACAACTTGTCGAACTATCCAAAAATAAAGAGTTGTTCGCCAATCCCTTTCACCCTTATACCCAAGCCCTATTATCTGCCATAGCGATTCCGGATCCGGAAAGAAAAAGAAAAAATATAGTTCTTAAAGGGCAGGTTCCAAGTCTGGTAAATCAGCCAAGCGGGTGCCGTTCCATCCTCGGTGCACAGTGCAAATGGGCATATATGCCTGAAAGATAAACTAGAGTTCAAAGAAGTTAGGAATAGTCATTTTGTAGCATGTCACAAATTCTAATGCAGTCTTGAAACATATGATCCATCACCATTGTTTATTGTTCACCTGAGAGCATCTTAAATTAGCTCGGGCGGATGATCGAAAGAACTCCTGAAAATCGATGAGAAATTTATCAATCAAACCCTCCATAGTGCCCGACGAATTCGGCAATTTTCGCATGCAACTGATACCCATTCTCTTTCTGGTAGGTATAGAATCCATGAATATGCTTTCAAGAGTCATATTGTCTCCGATGCTATTGACACTTGAGGCCGACCTTCATCTCTCGCATGCGCAAGCCGCCAGCTTCTTTATTTTTATCTCAGCGGGGTTATGCCTGACCATGTTTTTTTCCGGATTTCTGTCTTCAAAAATAACTCATCGGCAAACTATTATTCTCTCAGCGGTGCTATGCGGTCTATCCCTTATTGCGGTTTCTTCCAGTACTTCGTTACTTGGCGTCCGCATCAATTTGTTTTTATTGGGCATGGGAGCCGGCCTTTATCTCCCCTCGGGTATTGCCACAGTGAATTCCCTGGTGGCTACGAGGGATCTGGGAAAGGCCATGGCCACCCATGAGTTGGGTGCTACGCTTGGGCTGGTTGCCGCACCGCTGTTTGTCGGAGTACTCTCAACCTTTACTACCTGGCGGCGTATACTGGTTGTCATCGGCTTGGCGAACCTGATGATGGCGCTCACCTTTGCTTTATTTGGCAGGGGGGGGAATTTTCCGGGTTTGAAACCCGAGTTGAAGAACTTAAGATCGATACTCGTTCACCCTACATTTTGGATAATGACCGCTCTGTTCGGAATTGTGGTGGGTGGCGAACAGGGAGTTTATGCCTTGCTTCCCACTTATCTGGTTAGCGAAAAGGGGATGGAGCCGGGCTTGGCAAACACCTTGTTCGGTTTATCGCGTATTTCTGTAATGTTCACGACGGTAATCTCCGGATGGTTCATAGATCGTTTTGGCATTAAAAAATCGATGCTGGCTATTGTGATGGGTTCAGGAATTTTAACGTCTTTTTTGGGTCTGACATCGGGTGTTATTCTACTGTTTGTTATTTTTCTACAACCCGTGATGGTTGCTAGTTTCTTTCCGGCAGGATTCGCTGCTATATCGAAGATCGGAGCGCAACAGTCCATAAATGTGGTTGTTTCTTTAATGATTCCGATTTCAATTTTGTTTGGTACCGGGGTCGTTCCCTTTCTGCTGGGAATTTCGGGAGAATATGGCACATTCGCAGCCGGGTTTATTTTCTTGGGGACTACGATGCTTCTTAGCACAATTCTCTTCTTTTTTTTAAACTTGTACCCGCACAAATAAAGGCTGTTCGTATCATTTTCCATAGATGTTAGCGAAAAGCGGCCTTGTTTTTTAAACTCAAAGGTTGTGAATAAATCAGATAAAACAGCTATCATGAATTTTGCATAAAGGAGAAAAGAAAATGGCTAAAATAATTAATTTAAGCCAGATCAGGGAAGTTATCGAAAAGCTTGATCCCATCATGGCGATCGAGGAGGGATTTGTCGCTTATTCTAAAGGCCGGGTTGTTGTTCCCCCTGTAGGTGAACTAATTTTTAATGATCCACCCGGTGATGCACATATAAAATATGGGTATATTATCAACGATGACTATTATCTTATTAAAATCGCTTCCGGATTTTATGAGAATGTCAAAAAAGGTCTGCCGCCTAATGCCGGCCTCATGTTGCTTTTTAACCAAAAAACGGGTGAGCTGGTCTGTATTCTCCTCGATGAAGGCTTTCTTACCAACGTTAGAACCGCTGCAGCCGGGGCAGTGGCTGCAAAATATATGGCGCCTAAAATGGTTCACCGAATAGGAATATTTGGCGCGGGAACTCAAGGAAAATTGCAACTGGAATACTTAAACTCCATTATTAATTGCAAGGACGTTATTGTATGGGGGGTCAATCAAGAAGAACTAGATGCCTATAAAGCCAATATGGAACCACGGGGATATGTGGTTGAAACCACTTTCGAGGCCAACGACATTGCCAGTACTTGCAATCTAATTGTGACTGCTACGCCAACCAAAACAGCATTATTGAATGCAGATCAAATCCGGAAAGGCACCCATATTACGGCTATGGGTTCTGATACGCCTGAGAAAAATGAACTGGACCCCGCTATTCTTCAGAAGGCAGATATTGTTATCGCCGACAGCATCAGCCAGTGTCTTGAACGCGGAGAAATTTATCAGGCCATAAAAGCAGGCGTGTTAAAAAAACAACAAATTGTCGAGTTAGGAAATGTTATCGCCCAGAAAGACTTACAGCGTTCATCTGATGAGCAGATTAGCGTTGTAGATTTGACGGGTGTTGCTGTTCAGGATATCCAAATTGCAAAGGCCGTTTATAAATCGATTTTTTTTAATTTTTAATTTTACGGGATGCCACGAAGGACAAGTCGTTTATGGTCCCCGGATATTTTAAAAAAGGATATTAAAGAGGGAGGATACACCTATGAAAATTGAAATTTTTGAACTGGAAAGAATTCAATCACTATGGGAAAATAGAGTAAAATACAACCTCACGGAAAGCGGCTTCCATCCATATACCTTGAATGAGCTTCTCACGGAAGAAGAAATCGACAAATTACGTTCGATACGAATTGGTTACGGCCAAACAAACGGCTCGATCGAACTCAGGGAGGCAATTAGCTTCCTCTATCCGGGGTCGGATCAAGACAATATATTGGTTACTAACGGCACTGCTGAAGCTAATTTTATTGGTGTCTGGAGCAATTTGGGACCAGAGGACGAACTTATTATAATGCTGCCGAACTATATGCAAATATGGGGACTGGCCCGCTCTTTTGGGACTACGGTTAAACCTTTTCATTTAAAGGAAGAGCTCAATTGGGCACCGGACTTTAAGGAATTAGAATCCTTAGTTTCGCCTCGTACAAAAATGATTGCCGTTTGTAACCCCAACAATCCCACCGGTGCCATACTCAGTAAGCAACATATGGAAGAAATCGTTCGCTTGGCTGAGTCAGTGGGTGCCTGGATTTATGCGGATGAGATATATATCGGGAGCGAATTAGATGGTATTGAACCCCCATCCTTTTGGGGGCTATACGATAAGGTGCTGATTAGCTCGGGACTCGCTAAATCTTATGCTCTCTCCGGCCTGCGGATTGGCTGGTTGGTCGGACACAAAGATATCATTGAAAAAGCGTGGGCATATC
>JAFDFH010000330.1 GCA_019309945.1 Deltaproteobacteria bacterium | reverse complement strand
AAGGACGGGTAGATTCCCATGATATCAGCAAGAAAATGGTAGCGGATGGGCGTTTTGGTCGGAAAAACGAAAAAGGTTTCTATGAGTACCGCAACGGAAAAAAAGTCGGTCCCGACCCGAGTGCCTATGATTTTACGGTGCCTGGCCGGGAACGGATCGACATGTCTCGCGAGGACATAGTCGAAAGGCTGGTATTGGCCTTTTGCAATGAGGCTGCGCTATGCCTGGAGGAGAATGTCCTAAGGAACCCGCGGGATGGTGACGTCGGCGGTATATACGGTATCGGTTTTCCACCCAACCTCGGCGGACCCTTCTTTTATATGGATTCCCGGGGGATTGAAGATGTCGTCGGTGCCTTGAGTAAACAAGAAGATAAATTCGGTGCTCGTTTTTCTCCACCTCAACTTCTGAAAGATATGGCCAAGAAGGGAAAAACGTTTTTTTAAACCGTTGCTTAACAATGACGGCATAATGGATTTACAAATAAATACGTAACTTCTCAATATGTTCAGGTAGGCCCGCTGCGCCATCCGGTCATTTTTTTTCAATACGGCCAAAACTTGCCGTTAAGGGCGCCTAACAGTGCCCCGCGCACGGGATCTAAAATGAGTGTGTCACTTAACACAAACAGGCCACAATTAACAATTTATACTGTTCGGGGCACTGTAAGCCGCCCTAAACGACTTCAAACAGTTGCCCGCTTTGAAAAAAAATGACCGGATGACTCCGCTGATAGGTTTAACCGTTTAGCCATAAGTTTTTGAGAAGTTAGATAGTGTCCGTCCAGAAAGACCGTTTCTGGATGGGCACTAGATAAATACTTTGTAACTACTCACGTAGTCAGGCTGAAGTTGTTTAGACTGAAGGCTGAAGGGGTCAGAAAAGCACGATTGCCGTACTTTGGCGGAGATATCTGATTCTTGCATCAAACAAGGCTTTAAAATGCGCTTTTTCCTAACAGTCTTCAGCCTTCAGCCTATCCACCTGAGTAGTTGCAATACTTTTTACTAAAGGAGGCCCTTTGAAAAATTTCTCAATCATCCCTTCGATGGTTTTATTCTGTGATGCGCAACCTGCGGGATCTGATTCCGATTCCCCGCGGGTTCGGCTGGAAACCAACCATGGCAGTGTTACACTGGAACTCGATGCCAAAGCAGCTCCTCAAACGGTTGAAAATTTTCTTCAATACGTTCGGGACAGCTTTTATGATGGCACCATATTTCATCGTGTGATCAAGGGGTTTATGGTCCAGGGAGGAGGTCTCACCGCCGAAATGGAGAGGAAACCCAATGTACGGGAACCGATCCCAAACGAGGCCGATAATGGGCTGAAAAATAATAGGGGATCCGTGGCCATGGCACGCACAATGGAGCCCCACTCCGCCAGCGCCCAGTTTTTTATTAATTCGGTGGATAATGACTTTCTTGATCATACGGGTAAGACGCCTGATGGTTGGGGATATTGCGTATTCGGCCGAGTCGTGGAAGGAATGGACGCGGTGGATAAAATTGAACGTCTGTCCACCGAAACGAGGGCCGGAAACCAGGATGTTCCGATTTCTGCGGTGGTTATCGAGCAGGCGGTTTTGGATAAATAAACAGAATAAAATTGAAAAGGATGTAACTACCCAGGTGGATAGGCTGAAGGCTGAAGGCTGTTAGGAAAAAGCGCATTTTAAAGGCATGTTTGATGTAATAATCAGATATTTCCGCCAAAGTACGGCAATCGTGCTTTTCTGACCCCTTCAGCCTTCAGTCTAAACAGCTTCAGCCTGACTACGTGAGTAGTTACAAAAGGATATAATAACCGTTTATGCTGCTTAAGCTCTTTCTTGCTTTCACCTTGATTCCGGTCGCTGAAATCTATGCGCTCATTAAGATAGGCGGTTACATCGGAGCCTTTAATACGGTGTTGATGGTTATTTTGACGGCGTTCGCAGGGGCCTACCTTGCTCATTTGCAGGGCATGCAGACCATGCTCCGGATTCGCGCAAGCTTACAACAGGGGCTCATGCCGAAAGATGAAATGATGGATGCCGTGATTATATTTGTTGCCGGGATCGTTCTGCTTACACCGGGTTTTATCACGGATTTAGCCGGTTTGCTTCTTCTATTGCCGGTAACCCGGCAACACTTCAAACGTTTCCTGAAATACAAACTCGACCAGTACATTAAAAACCAGGAGATTCATATTTGACGGTCTCGTAAAAAGTCCAACTTCTGCGTTGTGCTGCATTTCGCAATCATTCAACGTACGATAAGTACGCCTCATGATTACGAAACTTGCACGCCTTGAATTTGAACTTTTTACAAAACCGTCTAAATCAGACTTTTTACGAATTCATCATATTTCACGCTAGCCCTGATCCGGACGACCCGGAAGCACACTAGAACTTAAAAGACGGGTCCTTTATAGTTCCGAACAGTACTTACGAATGCCGCAATATTCTCCAGTTTTGCCGGCGGGTAAATATCCGCAGGGGGTGTAACCGTGGTTACCCCTTTATCCAAATAAGTGCTAACGGTTTTTTCAATCTCCGCAGGTGTTGCCTGAGCCAACATGGTGTAATCACCACCAACCGTGAAAAGGGGAATACCCTCCGGCACGGTTTTTCTTACATTATCAATATCGCATTCCTGGTCAACACCGATTCCATCCGGTTTACATTCCAGCATTATTTCAATGAATTTATCGGAACTGCCGGTAAGCGAAAGTGCATGGGGAACCGCCTTTTCACTTAAAATTTCTTTTAGGTATGGAAGAAGTAATTTACGGAATACAGCAGGCGAGATAGTCGTTGCACCCCCTTCCTCGACAACAATGAAATCCACACCTGCTTCAATATAGATGGTTCTAAGCATTTTGATGAATTCAGCCAGTCGTTTTAAAATCGCCCTTGTAACATCAGGCTTTTTCAATACCATTACAAACATTTCGTCCATATCCATAACTTGTCCCGCAAGTGTAAATGGACCCGGTATAAACACCCCCACAGCACCCCGATCGGGATTCATATTTTTAATCGTTTGGATAGATCGGATAATGGCCGGCAGTCGGCCCGTTTCAGAGATTTTATCCGGTATAACGATATCCTCGGCTTTGTGTACCCATTTTTCAGCGATCGTCGGATAAACAGGAACTTCATCGAAACCATCATAATATCGAACTTCAGCACCTAAAATCTCTGCTTCTACATTCAAATCATAAGGTAAAACCGTCGCCTCAAAGCCGAGATCAAAGTTTAGCAGCGCTGTGGTGGCCATATCATCAGATTTTTGTAAAATAGCGTTAAATTGCAAATTTTTTTGCCAGATAAGTTCAATGGATAAAAAAGGTCCCAAATTAAATACAGATCGGCTGCCGCTTTTATACTTTTCCATCAATTGCATTAATGAATTATTCATTATATATTCCTCACTCAAACGAAAAGCTGATTCCGTGTCCGTTTAAAAATTGGGCGCCAGAGGGCGTTTTGAAAAGGTCTCCCCTTCAAAAGTTTTTTATATTTGATACTGTAACAGGAAATCGTAATCGTTCAGCCACCAAGGCACAAAGACACTAAGATGCATAGATAATACAAAATTACTTACAAAAAGGAAAAGCGCCACCAAGGCACAAAGACACTAAGATGCATAGATAATACAAAATTACTTACAAAAAGGAAAAGCGTCATCGGATTTTTTTAGGAATGAATTCTTCCCTTGCCTATATTGTTTTGGTTCTTCACACAAATGTATGCAAAATATTGATACTTTAAAATGTAAATGTCTATTTAATACAAATGGTTATTCTATCTTATTGGCTAAAAATAATATGGAACACATTAAATTTATACCTTGAAAAATTATGAAAAATTGGCTGTGCTCCGACGGGTAATGGATAGCCCATTCTCACACAGCAAATTTTCATGCTTTTTATGCATACATTTGTGAGAAGAGCCATTGTTTTGAAATTAATATCTTTTCTTTGTGACTTGGTGTCTTTGTGGCTGAACTGTTACAGGAAATCTATGTTGACACGCATTACAGAAAGAGTTTACGCATAATGGCCTTAATTGTCAATGCAATCATGTAGGCTGAAATTCGGTAGTAAATGGATGCAATTTATTAAAGGAAAAAAGATGAAGGCTAAACAACTCATCGTTTTTGATATGGACGGCGTTATCATTGATGTCTCCCGGTCATACCGGGAGACGGTCAGGCAAACCGCCCGACTATTTTTTAAAGGGGCACGTGCATGGGAAAATCTGCCGGATCCGCTTTTTCCATTAGCAGATCTTGCACGCGTAAAGCAGAGCGGTGGACTGAATAATGACTGGGATCTAACCTGTTTGATCCTCAGCCTTTTATTTGCAGTAATAAAGAAATCAAATCGCCGCGAAAATGAAAATAGGCAGGGCTGGACCGACTATGAAAATGCCATAAAGGATCTTGATATTACCGGACTTGCTGAATTTCTGCACACCGCGACCAGGCCGCTGACGACTTTACTCGAAGAAAAGGGAAAACAACCGGACGCCTTTGTTGCAAGTTTTTATAGTGGCGATGTGGGTAGCGGAAATATTATCAAACAGATTTTTCAAGAGCTATATCTTGGAAAAGCGCTGTTTGAAAAAACCTATCAAATGCGCGTAAAAGTGCACCCCGGCGAGGGCTATATCAATAGAGAAGAACTACTGATAGAAAAATCTATGCTCGAGGATCTTGCAAAAAACAATATGATGGCGATTGCGACCGGCCGTCCCGAAGTGGAAGCTTATTATGCTCTGAATTTTTTTGATCTGAAAAAGTATTTTCCCATAATTTATACATTAGATGATTGCATCCGCGAAGAACAAAAAATTTACAAAGAAGAACGTGTAACCCTTTCGCTGAGCAAACCGAATCCATTCATGCTGGATGCGATTGCCGAAAATGTAAAAGAGGATTGTACGGGATTCTTCTATGTCGGTGACATGCCGGATGATATGATCGCGGCGTCACGATCTGTTTCAGGATTTAAAGGTGTGGGCCTTCTCCTGTCGGCACCTGACAGGGATGGTCTTAAGGAAGACTTGATAAGCGTTGGAGCAGATTATGTAATTGAAAATTTCGAAGAATTGAGACGGATAATCGAAGGCCGATAGAGCAATGATCGCGAAATAGCCCGATACGGACGAGCCGGAACCAAACCGGATGTGCCTATAAGTAGTGCCTATCCAGAAACGGTCTTTTTGTCCGATCTCTGCGTTATGCTCAAAAATTTATCCTCGGAATATCAACTATATGCCTGCGGTAAAATTTTTCACAGGCCTTGATCTCGAACAAAAATCCTCGTTTCTGGACGGACACTAAGTAGTTCCAAAACCTCAGATTAGTACCTATTTATTCAAATTACATCATATTTGCGAAGGATTTATCTAACAAAATATTTTCGCCACCAAGACACCAGACACGAAGTTTAATTATAATAAACATTTATTGTTTGTGTCTTGGTGCCTTTGTGGCTATTATTTCCAGTTTGTCCGGATTAGGTTTAAAATTTTTAACGGATGATCAATAAGGGCCTTGGCGCCGTTTTCCTTTAATTCATCGGCCGGACGAAAACCCCAGAGGGCGCCAACGGGAAACATGGATGCGGAAACGGCGGTTTGCATATCGACCGCGGAGTCGCCCAGATAGAGAAAATTCACTGCCGGTATATCCAGAAATTCAGCTACTTCCAGGGCACCCGCGGGATCGGGCTTCCGGGGGAAGTTATCACGTTGACCGATGACGATGCCAAAGCGCCAGTAAGGTAGGAATTCCGCCACGCATTGCTTTGCAAAGGCGTGAGGTTTATTGGACAGAATCGCCATCTTCAATCCGCGCGCAGCCAGCTCTTCCAGCATTTCAGGAATGCCCTCGTAAAGTTTGGTCATTACCTTCCAGTTTCGTCCGTAATCTTCGAGAAATCCTTCTAAACAGAGACGGAGAGTGGCTTCATCGCGCGTCGTTTCCGGTAACGCACGGTGAATCATCATATGGGCACCATCCCCTGTAAAATACCGGTAGGCGTCAATCGGGTGGGTGGGAAAACCATTTTGGGCCAGCACCCGATTCACAGCGTTGCCGATGTCATCCAAGGTGTCGAGCAGCGTTCCATCAAGGTCGAATAGTACGGCATGGTAAGGTATATCTGAAATATATGGTTTCAAGTTTGACACTCTTTCTTTGAGACCCTTGCAAAACGCTCATTTTTGCCCAATTTCTGTGTCAGGCTCAAATTTTAATCCTCAAAATACTAAATGTATTCCTGTGGTTAAAATTTTCGCCTTCCTTGAACTTGAACAAAAATGAGTGTTTTGCAAGGGTCTCTCTGTTTAATGACCTGCCGATTAGCGCTTTTGTTTTAATACCGAATCCAGCGGCGTATGTTTCAGATCAAAAGCCTCCGCAACCCCTTTGTAAGTCACTTTTCCTTTAATAATATTAATGCCCTTGGCGATTTCCGGATTTTCTAACGCTGCTTTTTTGTACCCTTTTTGCGAAATTTCCAGGGCGTACGGCAGGGTTGCATTTGTCAGTGCTTTGGTTGAGGTAAACGAAACGGCACCGGGCATATTCGTGACGCAATAATGAATGATTCCATCTACCACATATATGCTGTCATCATGGGTTGTCGGTTTTGATGTTTCGAAACATCCGCCCTGATCAATTGCCACATCCACCATGACAGCACCTTTTTTCATCTGTTTTAGCATATCCCGGGTAATTAGTCTGGGCGCTTTTGCGCCGTGAATAAGGACCGCGCCGACAACCAGATCGGCTTCTTTGATGAGTGAATAAGGACCGCGCCGACAACCAGATCGGCTTCTTTGATGAGCCTGCGAATCGTAGCCGGGCTGGACATCAACGTAAAACAGTTCTGAGGCATAACATCGCTTAGATAGCGGAGACGATCCAGGTCGGTGTCAAGCAGGTAAACCTTGGCGCCCAGACCGCATGCCATTTTAGCTGCATTGGTACCAACGATTCCGCCGCCAATAATGACAACAGTGCCCGGATCTACCCCGGGGACCCCGCCGAGAAGGATCCCTTTTCCACCAAATGTATTTTCCAGGTATTTCGCACCCTCCTGGATGGACATTTTTCCTGCGATTTCACTCATGGGTGTCAGAAGGGGTAAAGAACCATTATCGCGTTCCACGGTTTCATAGGCAATTGCGATGCATTTTGAATCGATAACGGCCTGGGTAAGTTCGGCCGAAGCTGCAAAATGAAAGTATGTAAACACAATTTGTCCTTTTTGCATTAACGGATATTCTATCGGTAACGGTTCTTTGACTTTCATAATCATTTTGCAGTTTTGATAAATCTCTTTATTAGAATGAACGATTTTGGCACCCGCTTTTATACCCGCAGCATTTTCAACCATGACATCGTTGCCGCAGGATATTATTTGTTCAACACCGCCCGGTGTCATCGCAACCCTGTTTTCTTTCGTTTTTATCTCTTTTAATACACCGATTCGCATAACATCCTCCTGGTTTTTACCATGTTAATAGAAGCGACCCAAAACACTTACGAAAAGAATATGAACAAGTTCCTAAAAACCTTTTTATTTAGTTTGATCGGTACTGCCGGGTTCGTCGAGACGATTCAAAAATTCCCTGAACCAGGGAGGGTTTATAATCAAAATATATATCAGAAACAACGCTGTCAACGGCAGGGCAAATACAGCCAGATCCACCACCAAAATTCCAATACATAGAAGTATCCGCTTGGTCATCGTCATGATTGTCTCCTGGATTCAGAAATTCTAAGAAAATAGGGGC
>JAFDFH010000329.1 GCA_019309945.1 Deltaproteobacteria bacterium | reverse complement strand
GACGCAGAGATTGGGCAAAAGGACCATTTATGGATGGACGCTAATTTTCATATTTTCCGATAATAGCAACACTACAAATATTTTGAAACGGGAAGCCCCCCAGATTGTGGGTGAGGCCGTTCCGGGGGCTTTCGATCTGACGATCGCCAGCCCGCCCGTGGAGCTGCAGATACATTTCATAAAGCATTCGGATCCCTGAAGCACCAATGGGGTGACCAAAACATTTGAGACCACCATCAGGCTGGCAGGGGAGCTTACCGTCGAGATCAAAAAAGCCGTCCATGATATCGTTAATTGCTTTGCCCCTTTCTGAAATATGGAGGTCTTCATACGTTACCAGCTCTGTGATGGAGAAGCAGTCGTGGACCTCCATCATGCTGATCTCTTCTCTGGGGTTGTTGATTCCCGCTTCTTGATAGGCTTTGGTACTGCACTTACTTGTCGTGAGAAAATGGTCTCCGTCCCAATCATTATAGGCCATTTCTTCACCACTGCTGAGCGCGAGCTGCAGTGCCTTGACTGTAATGAAATCCTTTACGCCAAGTTTTTTAGCCATAGCGGTGGTGGTGACGATGGCACAGGCGGCGCCGTCACTGACACCACAGCAGTCGAACAGGCTCAGGGGATGGGCGATGATGGGAGAGGCCATGACCTGATCTTCGGTTACGGTCTTGCGCAGATGCGCTTTGGGGTTGAGGACGCCATTGGCGTGGCTTTTTGATGAAACGTGTGCCATGGCCCTTTTGAGGTCCTGATCCGCAACCCTGTACTTGGCGGCATAGGCACTGGCCAATTGAGCAAAAGAGCCCGGAGCGGTTAAATTCGGGTACCACTGCCATACCAGACTGCCGGCGCTTGAGCCCGCATTGGGCAATCCTCCATAGCCGGTGTCTTTTAGTTTTTCCACACCCAGGGCAAAACAGATATCATAGGCCCCTGAGGCAACCGCATAACAGGCGCCACGAAATGCCTCCGTGCCGGTGGCACAGTAGTTTTCGACCCGGGTCACCGGAATCATGGGAAGACGAAGCGTAATCGACAACGGCAGGGCACTCTTGCCGACGTTCACCTCATCCATGCAACTGCCGAACCAGGCGGCTTCAATGTCCTTTTTTTCCAGACCGGCATCCGCCAGGCACTCTTCGAATGCTTCGATCATCAATTCTTCCGCACCAACATCCCAGCGCTCTCCGAAGCGGGTGCATCCCATTCCAATAATTGCGACTTTATCTTTTATTCCTGTAGCCATGCTAACCTCCTATTTGCCCTACAGCACATCTTTTATCCTTAAGGGCTCTTTTTTACACTATGTCCTATGCGCTGCTGCTTCACATTATTTACGTTTTTAATTTGAACAGCTTTTCAATCAATTGGGATTTCATGATATCACCTTCGATTTTCAACTTTCCGGATGTATATGCGTGCATCGGATTCAACTTGCCTTGCGTAAGGTTAATGAAATCGGTGTCGCTTAGCTTTAGGGTGCAAGTCGGCTTAGCGGCCATTCCTTCCTCGATCTTGCATTTTTCATCTTTTACAATCAAAAACCAGTCTCCACCGGCGGGTCCGGATATGTTGTATTGGAACACAACGTCGACCCCTTTGGAAGCTTCCGGATTAAATGCGTCCGGCATCTTTTCAAAAATTGTCCGTACATCCGGACCTCCTTTTACGGCTTCCGCTTTAATTTCGGTGTCCGGGGCCGGGGGCGCGATTAGAGCAAAAATAGCCGCGTTGGCGTCTTCCAGTTCCCGGGCGCCTTCCAGAGAATTTATTTTTTCCCAGTTTTCACTGATCTGTTCCGGTGAAGGCGGATTTTCCGGATCGCCCAGGTTGATTCCCGGGCCGGTCAGTATTGCCGCCCGGCTAAAATAACCCATGCCGCTGTTAAAAATTGAGCCGGTTTCATTGCATTCCTGGCTGCACAGATACAGTACCAGGGGAGCCACAAACTCGGGTTTACATTTTTCAAACAGATCCGGCGGCATCACATCTTCCGTAAGTCTTGAAGCGGCAATCGGTGCGATGGTGTTTACATTTATGTTGTATTTTTGTCCTTCGAGTTTAAGCGTGTTCATCAGTCCAACAAGGGCCATTTTAGCCGCCGAATAGTTGGTCTGACCGAAATTTCCGTAAAGTCCTGCGGCCGAGCTGGTCATGACAATTCTACCATAACCGTTTTCCTTCATGACGTTCATGGCAGGACGGGTAACATTGTATGCGCCGTTAAGATGGACCTCCAGGACCGCCTTCCAGTTCTCCGGCGCCATTTTCAAAAAGCTCTTATCTCTCAGGATTCCGGCGTTGTTAATCAGAATATCGACCCTGCCGAAGGTTTTGACGGCCGTGTTGACAATATTTTCACCGCCCTGGGTGTCGGCCACACTGTCGTAACTGGCTACGGCTTCTCCTCCGAGGGCTTTGATTTCCTCTACGACGGTATCCGCAGGGGCTGCGGAACCCTCACCGGAACCATCCCGGGCACCGCCCAGGTCATTCACAACGACTTTGGCCCCCCGCCGGGCCAGTTCGATTGCATAGGCGCGACCGAGACCTGCGCCGGCACCGGTAACAATCGCCACCCGGCCGTCGAATTGTAATTTATCCATTTCATCCGCCGCCCCCGGCACCGGGGCCGCTTTCCAGAAATAGTTAACAAAACCCCGTTCCTTGTCCTCCACCCGGCGCCTGAAAACCACCTGTACGGGAAGTCCCACCTTCAGATCTTCAAATTCACAATCCGTAAAATCGGCCAAAAACCGACCGCCGCCTTCAAACTGAACAATGCCGTATTTGTGGGGAGGATCCACGGACACGGCCAGGAGGTCGCCGGTGAAGGTCTTAAGCTTAGCCGGAACATCGGCAAATTCATAGTCATCCTGACTTTTATGGGCACCACAGGCGGGATTGACGCAGATATCCGTTTTTGGAAACTGGGGCGTACCGCATTCCCGGCATTTACCGCCAACAAGCCCCAGCAGCATTTTGCGCTTACGCCATAAGACCGTGGTCGCTGTCTGGGTGGGCGCCTCAGCCCGAATTCCCATTTCGGTTTGAACCAGATCTCTGAATTTTAACCACTTCATATAGTTATCGGTAGACTTTTTATTTTCAAGAGATCCCTTGAAGCCGTTTCGGTTTTCGAGCTTTAGGATATTCTCCGTGACCACAAAATACAGGGCATTGCAACCCTGTCCAAAACCGGCCATGAGTATTCGCTCCCCCGGCTGGGCGGATTCCAGAACAGACACCAGCATTAACAACGGGTGGGCTGTTCCGGTTTCACCGCAAACCTCGTGAAAGGTATCCACAACCTTTTCGGGGGCCGCACCTAGGTTTTTAGCAATCTTGCGGTGTTCCGCCTTAAAAATGCAGGGAAAGATGAGCTTATCCACCTGGTCCATATTGATGTCGAGTTTTTTCATCAGCCCGTTTATCGCTTCCGGGATGATTTCCGAATAGCCTGCATCCCGGGCCCAGCGTTCTTCCCAGACATAGTCATATTTTTTCAGGGCGCCCCGGTAATGATCCACAAAATCGTAAGATAGGGAGTAGGACCCTTTGAATTCGGCAATGACGTCTGTGTTGCCGACCAAAATCGATGCCGCGCCGTCTCCAAACCACATCTCATAAAAATAGGCCGTCTTGGT
>JAFDFH010000328.1 GCA_019309945.1 Deltaproteobacteria bacterium | reverse complement strand
TTGAAGGGCATTCTAAAAGAGGGGCAGGGATCGTTCGTGCTATTTTGGCAAAAAGAGGTTTCAGGTCCAAGGATATTGAAACGATCGCTTTTTTTTTTTTTTTTCATCTTCTGCTGGTCAAAACTGCTACGCGAAGGGATATTAACGATGAGGAGACGGCCATTTTTTGCGCCCGGACCATCAAGGATACCGAGCGACTCAAAATGCTCTACCTTTTGAGTGTGGCCGATTCCATTGCCACCGGTCCAATGGCATGGAGTGAATGGACGGCTGTGCTTGTGCGGGATCTTTTTCTTAAAATCTTTAATATTTTGGAAAAAGGAGAGTTGGTAACACGTAAAGCGCTGAAAACTGTTGAAAAGAAAAAAGTGCGCGTGCTAAGCGCTACATCAACGCCATATGAAAGGCAGGATTTTTTAGCACTTTTTAATGTTATGTCCCCGCGCTACATGCTTTATACCCGGGCACCGGATATCCTGAAACATGTGGAGCTATACAAAAGCCTGAAAAGCGATGGGGTTGCCTGGCAAGTGACCAAAACGTCAGACTCAAACATACGAAATGTCACGATTTGCGCCCAAGACAGCCCCGGACTCTTTTCAAAAATTGCGGGGGTATTCACTTTAAATAGTATCGATATCCTTGATGCCCAGATCTATACATGGCAAAATAACGTTGCGCTTGATATTTTCAAAGTTAAACCGCCCCCGGATCCACTATTTGAAGACGAAAGATGGTCTCGAGCGAAGAAACACCTTAAATCCGCTATCAATGGGAAGCTGGATCTTGGAACGGCAATCAAAGAAAGGGTGGCGGCTAATCGATCTTTTAAACCCCCTATGGGACAAAAACCGGACCAAATCGTCGTGGATAATGATACTTCAGATTTTTTTACGATCATCGAAGTCTTTACGAATGACTTTCCCGGTCTGCTTTTTAAAGTTACCGATGCCCTTTATCGTTGCGGACTTGACATTCGAATTGCAAAAATTGCGACAAATGTTGACCAGGTGGTTGATATCTTCTATGTTAGGGATCTTGACGGCCAAAAGGTGGATTCGCCGGATCAGGTTTCATCAATAAAGTCTGCAATTACAGACATTCTTCCCACCTCATAATATAAAGGAGGTATTTTAATGAAAAAAATTGAAGCGATTATCAAACCGTTCAAGCTGGATGATGTCAAAGAGGCTTTAGGAGAAGTCGGTGTTCAGGGCATGACAATTTCGGAAGTGAAAGGTTATGGAAGGCAAAAAGGCCATAAGGAAATTTACCGAGGTGCTGAATATGTGGTGGACTTTATACCCAAAATTAAGATCGAAATCGTCGTCGAAGCGGACCGGGCCGAGAAGGTAATAGAAAAAATCCGTGAGGCTGCAAATTCCGGCAAAATAGGTGATGGAAAGATTTTTTTACTTCCCCTAGAAGAAGTGGTCCGGGTGCGCACCGGAGAAAGAGGTAAGGACGCCATATAGGAAGGAACGCGAATCAATTCCCCAAACCGTATGACCCGGAAAAGCTGTGCTAAAGTTGGTAATTGTAAAGTGCTACACGGAATAACGTTAATGGTAAAAACACCCCGGCTTTTCCGCTCTGGCGTATTGACTTGTTCGCGCTTCTTTATTCAACTATCTTTCGTATTGAATCGGGCAATTGGTCAACCAAATGAGGATAAGTCTCTATCAAACGAATAATGTCCGCCAGATCCTTCTGCCGCTTACTCTTGCGCCGTTGCTCGTCTGAATATGCCCAAATCTTGCCCTGTAACACATCCTCGACAATTGCGACTTTCATCTCATATCCGAGCACAGAATGAATTGCCGCTCTGGCAATGAAATTTTGATACCTTTGATCAATCTGGAGCTGTATCCTTAAGTCAGATTTATTGCTGCTAAGATTTACACTATGTGCAAAACGTTCAATTTTAAAATGGGCTTCAACGGCTTTGCAGGTTGTTTCAATGTCATCGATAGCTACTACAATATCAAGGTCAAGGCTTACAACAGGCTCTGCATAGGCATTCACTGCAAGACCGCCAATTACGCAGTAGTCCACATTGGCTGTTGATAGTGCATCCAGGAATATTTGGATAACATCTTCCTCACCATTAGATACCGCCTTAAAGAATTCCTTTTTGTTCATCTTATTTCCTATTGTGTTGTCTGTTGTCAGCGCGAACATTAGATAGTGCCCATCCAGAAACGGTCTTTTTGCCCGATCTCTGCGTTATGCTCAAAATTTTATCCTCGGAATATCAACTATATACCTGCGGTAAAATTTTTCGCAGGCCTCGATCTCGAACAAAAATCCTCGTTTCTGGACGGACACTAGATATAACAGACCCAAATCAAAATGAGGATATCTAAATCAAAGGTGGCCCTTGGAACTCCATAGAGGACGACAGCGATACCACCGATCACAACATATCTGAGATCATGTTGCTGAAAGGATTTGAATACGCCCTTTAATCTGTTGAGCATACTTTTTATCCTGCAGCTGGGGGTTTAATTCAAGGGCTATGTCCGTAAAATTGCATAGCATATCCATCCTCTCGGACAGGTTAAGCGACCGAAACCATTTAACTTTGGCTTCGATGGTTTCGTCACTACGATCATGTGAGATTTGTGAATTCATAATCAAAAATTAGCAAAACGCCTATGCAGTTAACTCCTAAATTCATGTCTTGATTTCGGAACATTAGCAGTATCCGAGTTGTAATGAGATTCTGGAAACGTCATTCCGGCGAAAGCCGGAATCCAGTGTCTTTTCAAAACTTTTGGCAATCTGGATGCCGGATCAAAACCTGCCCTGGACTCGATCCGGGGTCAGACATGACGAGAGAACTTTGGCTTCTCAAGAATTATAATATTATCCGTTTGATTTGGCGAAGACTAATATGAGCAAAGTGCATAAGCATAATTGTTCTTCTTCCTTCAAACCCATTTTTCCAGTACTCCCGTATTCCATCCTTCTCAAAGCTGATGTTCGGCATTTTATGCAGTTTTGCGGGACATCTCTTGATATGAAAATTCCCACAGTCCTGCATTAGCTTTTGCATGTTCAATTGTCATGTTCACGATATTGCCTTTTTTATCAATGTCTATATAGACATTTTCACTTATCTCTTTTGTTTCATATACATCTTTATCCGTAAATTCCACATGAGCTGTGTCCGTATCAGAAAAATATTTTACTTTCATGCTTTAATCCTCCTTAAAAGACCGATCAAAAAAGGCGTTATGAATTGTCTCACCATCTTCCAATAAGATCACCCGAAGATATTTATCAACCTCTTGTATCTTTGCCCATTTTCTGACCCGGCCATCGGTCTGAATTTCAGTCTTTTCTGGATATTGTATCACAAAATTGATCCATTCGTCTTTAATTTGAGCACGATCAGGTCTTTGCCTTGTATATTCAAAATATTGTGTTGTTTTCATGATATATCAGACCCGAATCAAAAGGTACTTTTTTTCATTTGTCGAACATTAGATATTGATTCCTGCGAAAGAATTTCAGCTTTTAGAAAAAATGAATATAACCTAGGTTGAGCGGTTCGACGTTCAAGGTTCCGGGTTGATGATCCTTAACAGGCGTAATCCAAAAGAGTTACGCCTCCATAGAGGCGGTAAGTAATTTTCACCCAATGGGTGAAA
>JAFDFH010000327.1 GCA_019309945.1 Deltaproteobacteria bacterium | reverse complement strand
CACTTATCAAAGTCGTGCCAGACCATATCGGATAAGTCTTCTGCCAGTTTGTAGACATCCAACTCGTAAACTCGCTTCATCTCTCCCCAATTTCTACTTTCCAATTTCAAGTTTTAAGCCGTGAACGGTTACCTTCTCAATATGTTCCGGTAGGCCCGCTGCGTCATCCGGTAATTTTTTTCAATACGGCCAAAACTTGCCGTTAAGGGCGCCTAACAGTGCCCCGCGTACGGGATCTAAAATGAGTGTATCACTTAGCACAAACAGGCTACAATCAACAATTTGTGCTGTTCGGGGCACTGTAAGCCGCCCTAAACGGCTTCAGACAGTTGCCCGCTTTGAAAAAAATTACCGGATGACTCCGCTCCATAAGTTTTTGAGAAGTTACAATTTTGATTGTTTCTTAATGTGTTAAGATAAGTTGAAAGTCACGAAGTGTCAAGAATCATTCGATTTCGCAAGTGGTTATGATTACGCTGATTCGGCCTTTAGGCGTTTTTCAACGGTTTTAATGGCCAGCATTAGCACAGAAAGCGCTGCGGGCGTAATTCCTTCAATTCGAGAGGCCTGCCCCAGGGAGGTGGGTCGAGCTGCAGAAAGCTTTTCTTTTAGTTCATTTGAAAGGCCGTATACCTCGAAAAAATTAAGACTTTCCGGAATTTTCATGCTCTCCTGGCTTTTAAACTTCTCAATTTCTCTGAGTTGTTTATGGATATAGCCTTCGTATTTGATTTCGATTTCTACCTGCCGGGCGACCTTGGGGCTGATATGATCCGGGCTTTGGGCCAGCGCGATAACCGTCTGGTAATCAAGCGCGGTTCTTTTCAGAAGCTGATCAAGGTATACCGCCTTGTTTATCTGCGTTGTGCCGCGGTTGCGCAAATACGCATTAATTTCCTTGGCCGGTTTTATCAACGTCCCCTTTACTCGCCGGATTTCTTTGGTGATCTGTTTTTTTCGTTCTTTAATATCTTTTAATGTGTTTTGATCGATCAGGCCCAGATCGTGTCCTTTTTCCATTAGCCTTAAATCCGCATTGTCCTCCCGCAGCATGAGTCGGTATTCTGCTCTCGATGTAAACATGCGGTAAGGTTCCCGCGTGCCCCTGGTCACAAGATCGTCGATCATCACCCCCAGGTAGGCCTGGGATCTATTCAGTATAAACGGCGGTCTTTTCTGGATTTTGGAAGCCGCATTGATACCGGCCCACATTCCCTGGGCAGCGGCCTCTTCATATCCGGACGTTCCGTTGACCTGACCCGCCATGAACAGCCCCGCAATGGGTTTTGATTCAAGCGTCGGTTTAAGCTGGATTGGATTGATATAGTCGTATTCAATGGCGTAGGCGGGCCGCATGATTTCAGCCGCTTCCAGACCTTCAACGGATCTGACAAACTGAATCTGGACTTCCATGGGCAGGCTGTTTCCAAGGCCGCTGGCATAAATTTCATCCGTATCCAGACCTTCGGGTTCAAGAATAATTTGATGCCGGTCCCGGCCGGAAAATTTAACAATCTTATCCTCAAACGAAGGACAGTATCTAGCGGCAACCCCTTTGATCATCCCACCGTATAACGCGCTTTGGCTAAGATTGTCTTGCACGATCCTGTGACTCCTCGCATTGGTATGGCCGATATAGCTGGGAACCTGGGGCAATAGAATCTTTTCCGTAAAAAACGAAAATGGGGTGGGGTCCGGGTCGGGCGGCTGTGGTGTAAACTTCGTAAAATCAATAGTTGATTTTTTAAGCCGGGGAGGGGTTCCCGTCTTCATCCGGCCGAGGTTAAATCCCAGTGCTTTCAGGTGGGCGGGAAGGCCGTAAGAAGCAAATTCTCCGGCTCGGCCTGCCTGAATTGAATTAAGCCCGATGTGGACCAGGCCACTCAAAAACGTTCCAGTGGCCAGGACAACGGCGTTGGCCGGGTATCCGTAACCGGTATGATCTTCCACACCGGCAACCCTTTTTCCTTCCAAGACAAGACGTTCCACCATGGCTTGCTTGAGATCCAGATTGGGCTGCTTTTCAATCACAGCCTTCATTGCCATATGATACCGGATCTTATCATTTTGTGTTCGGGATGAATGGACGGCCGGGCCTTTTTTTGTATTTAACGTTCGGTACTGGATGGCTGTCTTATCGGTGACCTTTGCCATCTCGCCGCCCAGAGCGTCGATTTCTTTGACAAGCTGGCCTTTTGCCATTCCGCCGATGGAGGGACTGCAGGGCATCCCGGCAACCTTGTCCAGGTCGATCGCCAACAGCAGCACGCGGCAGCCCATTCGGGCAGCCGCCAGCGCTGCTTCACATCCGGCATGGCCGGCACCGACAACGATAATGTCGTATTTTTTCGGATAATAAACCATAAGGTTGTCGTTTTGATTCTTTTTCATTTTCCTTTTTTAAAGAACTATATATAATTACACGACTTTCACGTCAAGCTTAGTTCCTTAGTTGTAAATTTTGAGCTTTTTGTGGCAAAACTTTTTTTCTCGCCACAAAGTCACCAAGACACAAAGAAACAATAACAAAATAAAATCCTTCGTGTCTTTGTGCCTTGGTGGCAAATATTTTTGGTCCCGGCTTGTCCGGGTTAGGATAACGGATATGGATAAAAGATATCATGATTTCAATACATACCTTAGAAACATTTATGGTTGCAGAGTCCAGAAAATAACGATTGACGCCGGGCTTACCTGCCCCAACAGGGACGGTACCCTTTCAACCGAAGGCTGCCTCTATTGCAATGACAGGGGCTCTGGTACCGGTGCTTATGCAAGGGGGTTTTCGGTCACGGATCAGCTTCTTGAAGGCAAACGGGTGCTATCCAAACGATACAAAGCGAAGAAGTTTATCGCCTATTTTCAGTCGTTTTCCAACACCTACGCGCCCCTGGCCAGGCTTAAAAAAATTTACGAAGAGGCCCTGGCCGTGGAAAATGTGGTGGGCCTTTCAATCGGTACGCGACCGGACTGTGTTGATGAACCGGTTTTAGATCTTCTTTCCGGCTATTCGGAAGATTATCTTACCTGGATCGAATATGGCCTGCAGTCGGTTCACGACCGGACCCTTGCGTTTATCAACCGGGGGCATGACGTTGCATGTTTCACAAAGGCGGTGGCTATCACCCGCAACAGGGGAATCAAAATATGTGCCCATGTGATTCTTGGGCTTCCCATGGAAGAAAAACACCACATCCTCGAAACGGCAAACGCTATCGCCGACTTAAAAATTGACGGTATCAAGATTCATCTGCTCTATGTTGTTGCCGGGACGAAGCTCGAACAGGTATACCTTCAGGGGCAATACAGGTGTTTGCAGCAACAGGAATATGTGGACCTGGTTTGCGATTTTCTGGAGCACATCCCCAAAGATATGGTCATTCAGCGTCTCACCGGAGATCCCCACCCTGAGGAGCTTGTTGCGCCCATGTGGTCTCTTCGAAAGGCCCAAACCCTTTCGCTGATACGGCAGACATTGGAAAAAAGGGATTCCTGGCAGGGTAAGTTTGCGAGACCTTAGAGAAATGCCCATTTTACATCCCGTGCAGGGAAACGTCAAAGTCAACTCTAACTGATTCAGATAGAAGCTATTTGCTTTCCCGGATAAGGCACTAAAATCCCAAATCACAATACTCAAATTACAAACAATATCAAAATTACAAATTCCAA
>JAFDFH010000326.1 GCA_019309945.1 Deltaproteobacteria bacterium | reverse complement strand
GACCATGTTGCAGCTGGGGGTACCGCAAGACCAGGTGCCCGAGCAAACTCGCCTGCTTCACGACGGCCTGTCCCAGTCCGTTATCGATCTTGTTCAAAGTCATGGTAAACCAATTGTCGGCTATACCTTCCGTGGCCTTGATGAAGGCATTTCAGAGATGCTGATAGAGCGGGGAATTCCGGTTTTTTTCGGCCATGAAGGTGCGGCCCGGGCAATGGCGGCAATGGTGCAGTATACGCGCCTGCGGGATAGAATTCTTACCGGTAATATGGAAATATGAGTTCAACCGTTCACGAGGATCAGGGATTCCTAATCTCCGACCCCTGTGAACGGTCACTTTTGATCAGGGCATCACGATTCGGGATTCCTGGCTGCGTTGAGCTTCGCCCGCCTTTTCCAGCATTTTTTCCAGGGTCTGTTTCATTGCATCCGGAAATTGTTCTAGGGCTTCTTCCATATTTGAAGCTTTGAGCATGCATTGAATCGGTATAGCTCCTTTGGGTGACATGAGTTGTGTAAATCCCATGAAAATGGGGTTTCGACTGTTATCCGGAGCCCCATCGGCATTAACGGGGGTCAGTTTTCGAATCGTAGCGGTTTTCATGTCTGTGAACCCCTCTTCACGATACAGGCTCTTCGAATCCACAGCAAAGTTGGGAGCGGTTTGCTGGCTATCGTTTGTCAATGTTGGTCTCCTTTCGAAATTGCTTATTTGAGGCTTCATTAAAATAAGACCCATGGGCTAAAGCGGTTTAACTTTAACCGCCTGGAGTCCCTGGGGAGTTTCTTTTATTTCAAAACTGACGCGATCAGACTTTTGAAGACCAAAATATCCATGCTCTTCAATACCTGATCGATGAAGAAAAAGGTCGTCGTCGTTATCTCTTTCGATAAAACCATAGCCTTTCTTTTCACTGTACCATTTGATTCGACCTTCAGCCATTGGCGTAATACCTCCTTTCGAGGTCTTTGGGAGACCTTTGCAAAACGCCCCTTTTTGCCCGATTTCGGTGTCAGACTCAAATTTTAATCCTAAAAATACTCAATGTATTCCTGTGGTTAAAATTTTCGCCTTCCTTGAACTTGAACAAAAATGAGCATTTTTCAAAGGTCTCATTTGTACAACGTATCAGGAGGTTACCCTGGAGTCAGCTGTGACGGAAAATCGCTTGGAAGCACGGCCGATCTGTTTTCGTTCCAAAATAAAGTCCTAATCGGTATACGAAATTTAAGCTGCAAAAAGCGTTGGCTTTAAGCGCATCTAAAAATCTGCTTTAATAGAGGCAATTTCAAAACATTCAATTTTAGCCAAGATCAGGGAAGGTGTCCCGATGAATCGGGATTTATCGCAGGAATCCCGCCCCCGGCGGGGTTTCGCGGATAACGCTAAAGCTTCATTGCGTGCGAAAATTGGAGCCGGACATCCCGCTACGAACGGAAACGAAAAGGGAACGTTTTGAATTGGACTTACTATATTTTATTTAAATGTCTATGTCAAGATTTCCGATCCGTTTTCAGGTGGGAGGGTGACGCTATGCGTGACTTCTTGCAGGTGGAGGCCCTTTCGTTTCTGCCGGTCAACTTTTTTTTCTTTCCAACACGTTTCCCTGTGTCGTGATGATGATTTCTTCGACGGTGATCTTTTTCCCGGCCGCTTCCATCCCTTTCTTTACGATCATGGGAAGGCCGGAGCAGCACGGCACCTCCATAATTACGGTTGTAATACTTCGGATGTCCGCGACATTGAAGATTTCTGTAAATTTATGAATGTAATCCTGAACGTCATCGAATTTAGGGCATCCCATCATGACGACTTTTCCCGTTATTAAATCCCTGTGCAGATGGGCATAGGCAACCGCGCAACAATCCGCCAGAATCAGAAGATGCGCTTCTTTTAAAAACGGTGCTGTTGGCGGTATGAGCCTGATCTGTACCGGCCAGTGGGATAAGGCCGATTCAACCCCACCTTCGAGTGAGGCCGGTAAATTGGCTGATTTACAGGATTCATTCGGAATAAACGTCTGGATATGGGTGGATGGACATCCACATGGCAAAACCGATTGTTCTTTGTTTTTTTCCTTTTCTTTTTCGGAAAGGTACGTTTCAACGGCGGCTTCGTCAAATTCGTCGGTTTCCCGCTCGATCAAGCTGAGCGCACCCGTAGGACACTCTCCCATACAGGCGCCTAGTCCGTCGCAATATTTATCCGCGACCACCCGAGCCTTACCGTCGATGATCTGAAGGGCCCCTTCGGCACAGCCGGGTACACACTGGCCACACCCGTCGCATTTTTCTTCATCGATTTCTATAATTTTACGAAATATTTTCATTCACGCTCCTATTAAAACTTTTCGGGCCTCTTCGCGACCACTTTTAGTTAAAAAGGCGGTTTCGATCACTTCCTCAAGCCTGTCCGGATCCGATGCCTTTTCTTTCTGTTTTTCATCAAGATTTGCAATAAGATCAGCGTCATAAAGTACTTTGAAATTAGGGGTTTCCTCGGCCCGGGGATGATGATGGTGCCCGATGATGTCGCAGACCTCTTCGATCAATTCGTCTTTGGCCGCCAGCTTGTTCAGAATCGATTTTGCAATGGGCGGACCTTCTGTTTCCTGGTATTTTGATGCCGTACTGCCATGTTTTCGTTCCGCTTCGTGGATACCGATGTCATGGAGATAGGCGGCCGCTAAAATCACTGCCAGATTGCCGGTTTCTTTTTTACCGATGTGTTCCGCATAACGCGCAACTCGCATTGCATGCCCGATCCGTTTGAAGTCCATTTTGAAATAGCGTTTCATTGCCACGGCCACCCGGTCCTTGAAAAGATCTTCTTTTTGAGCCAGAAGCTCCGGTGGCAGGGTCCCCAGGCACTGTTCGGCATACTCACAATAGGATGCACAGCCGAAATCCATGTTCGGATTGATAAACCTGTGGCCGCATTGGCTGCAGTTTCGGGCGGTGTCATCTTTGAAGAACTCCACGGTGTGGCCGCATTTTGGGCACTTGGCTTCAAAGATGGCATCCGGTTTCCAGAAGCGGCTATCCTGTCCGGGGCATTTCATGGTCGCGCCTTTACCGAATTTTTAAGAAATTATTGGTTAAAATTATGGTAACCGTTCACGGAACGTTTTTCAAGCCGTGAACGGTTACAAATTATGAAAGAATTTTTATGGACAGGATTTACAGGCTTTAGATGATCGTCCCAAATTCTAATATCCCAATTAGCCCTGTAAATCCTGTCTAATACATGTTATCCCAGAATTGCTTTTAGATCCTCATCCGGTGTTGAAATCGGCATAATGTTGAACTTTTCTACCAGAACATTCAGTATGTTGGGGGAAATAAAGGCCGGAAGGGTAGGTCCCAGCCGGATGTCCTTTATACCGAGATGCAGCAGGGTCAACAAAATGGCAACAGCTTTTTGTTCATACCATGAAATGATCATGGAGAGTGGCAGATCGTTTACGCCGCATTCAAATGCACCTGCCAGAGCCACGGCAATCTGGATGGCGGAATAGGCGTCATTGCACTGGCCGATATCCAGAAGCCTGGGGATCCCACCGATATCCCCCAGGTCTTGGTCAAAAAAGCGGAATTTACCGCAGGCCAGGGTCAGAACCACGCAGTCTGCATGCTCCTTTTCGTCGAACTCGGTGTAATAATTGCGTCCGGGTTTGGCGC
>JAFDFH010000325.1 GCA_019309945.1 Deltaproteobacteria bacterium | reverse complement strand
ATCTCTTTAATAATTCCCATGGCACCCTTTATATTATGTTCTACCAGGCTGAAGGTCACATCCGTTAAGCCCTTTTTTTCGATGAATTTTCTGGCAGATTCGGTTATTTTCATTTTAAAGGTTAAATCTGTTTCTACGAAATACGTTTTTATTGCAAAAATGCAATTCTTATTAGCTTCTGTTGTTGCATAGATGAAATGATATATTGTTTCAAGGACGTCTTGAAAAATTGTTTGTGCCTCTATTGTTTTTTTAATACGATAAGTTATATGTCTTCAACAACTTTTTACGACATGGCATAAAAAGTGCTTAATAATTGAACTTTCACCCCAAACAAACACCATCTCATTACCGTCATTTTCCACAAAGCCAAAGGAGGAAAAACAAAACGTGTTAGCTCGAATCAGTAGTCACATCGCACATGAACTCGGTATCGGTCCGGCTACCTATCTGGAATCTTTGCCGAATCTGGCATCAGTACGCAATGGTTATAGTTTCAAAGCAACAGTGGACAATCCGGAAAAACTTGCTGCGCACGGGTTAAAAGATGTAAAAAAAGGTGACGACTTAAACGTCGTTTATCTTGATAAAAACTGGAAACTCAGGCCCACATCAAATCGAAAAGCAGTGACGATACAGGTTGATTTGTCGCCCAATATCCCGAACAATATAAAGACGGTCGAACTAAAAAGCCAATCGACTTAAATTGTCAGTGCTAGTGAATGAGACGCTATCACCGGAAAAAAATCGGGATCAGGTCTTTATTTTTCACATTATTCAATAATCTCTGGAAAATAAAGACCTGACCGCTGTTGTTTGTTTGGAATTTTAATGTTGTGCGGGGAATCACTTATTTCGCAGCCGAACTGCCCATTTTCTGTCATCCAGCTTGCTGGCGATGCTGGTAGCCAACTCGGCCATATCGGTACTGGTATCTGACGCTTTTTCAGCTTTTGCATAGACTTGCCTGGCCCATGGGTTATCCGAAAAACGCCTGATGATGCTTTCGGCCAAATAAATAAAATCTCTTGTTTCTCTAAATTTATTTTCAGCGGAACTGTGTAGCTTTCGGAGAAGGTCATTGTCCGCCGTTTGCTTTTGGACTTGGGAAATTAGATTTTCGTAATCATCCCGATTATTGCAATTCGCTTCGACCTTGTTATAAATTGATTTTGTCCACTCCTTGTCAGATAAAATGTCAAGCACAGCCCCTGCGACAGTGGTAAACCCAGATATATCTTGACTTTTTTCTTCAGCCTTGACCAAAAGTTTTTTGGCCCAATCTTGATCACCTAATTTTGCAACAATAATTTGGGATAGCTTGACAAAATCCGTTTCCTTGACGCATTGCTTTTCCAATCCCAAATAGATATTTTTAACCCATTCTTTATCATCCAAGGTGGAAACTATTGCATCCGCCAAATCGTTGTACTTGTGACTTTCATCAGATTTTTCAAGCCGGTTTTCATAAATTGTTCGTATCCAGTCTGCATCGCTGAGATCAGCATAAATAGCCCTGGCAACATCTATATATTCAGGTAAATAGTTGCATAATTCCTCAGCTTTTTTGTAAAGCTTTCTGGCATAATGAGTGTCACCTGTTTTCTCGATTACTTCATGGGCTAAGTTTGATGTGGATTTGTATGTTTCGCATTCTTGTTCCCGCAAAACCAATCCACTGTAAAGGTCTTTGTGCGTCTCTCGCTTTTCGAGTTGATCCTTAATGGCACCAATCCACTGCTGATCGTCTGCGTATTTGAGGATCGCATCGGAAGTCTTTTTAAATTCATCCACCGTCTTTACAGATTGTTCGGCGTGTTTTAGCGCGGCCAGGGCGCCCTGTTTATCATTGATCTCGTCAGCCAGGGCAATTGCAGTCGTCACCATTTGATTGGGGTCCTCGGTTGCGTCAATTGCCTTTTTGTAAACACTACCGGCAAAAGCAGCATCACCGGTATCCTTGAAGACAGCTTGGGCCAGCTTGACATAATTTGCATACCCGCTAAATTTGGTTTCCGCAGTTTTATAAACTGTCAGCGCTAGATCCTTATCGTTAAGTTTGTTCATCAACGATTCTGCAAGTTTCATCAAATCATCGCCGCTTTCGAGCTTTCCTTCAGATTTTTTATAAAGTGCTCTGGCATATTCTTCATTTTCTAGATCAGATACTGCAGACTCGGCCAGCTTCATCAGTTCAATTCCCGAATCGATCAAATTCTCTGCTCGCTCAAAGATTGACTTGGCCAAATCACTATCGGCAAGATGATCCAGAACGCCTTTTGCAAGCACCCTGAAATCATCTCCGGTTTTACCCGTTTCAACAGCCTTAGCGTACACTTCCTTTGCCCATTCCTTATCGCCAAACACATCAATCACTGAGCGGGCGTATTCATTAAAGTCCGAAGCTGTGCTGCATTTTTCCATTGCTTTGTTTGCGGTTTCCTTGGCCAACTCCAGGTCTGATAGTGCCTCATTGATACTTTTGCTTAAATCCAGAAAATCTTTAACTTTAACGCATTTGCCCTGGGCAGCGGCAAATATTTCTTTGGCGGCTTCACTGTCGCCCATATCTGATGCCGCTCTACCAAGGTTTACGAATTCCTGAGCGTTCATGCAATAACCCTTGCCTTTCAGCAGATATTCGTTTGCTTGCTCTTTATTTTCCAATACCTCCAGAGTGCCCTTTGCAAGAACGATAAAATCATCAGTGATTTCCGCCCAGTCCAAACCCTCTTCGATAAGGGTCGTGGCCCATTCCTTATCTGACAACTCCTTAACTACTTCTCTTGCTAATCCAACATAATCTTCAGTAGATTCGCATTCTTCTTCTTTTTCTTCCAATTCTTCTTTACTAGCCATTTTTCCCTCCTTTTTTGGTTCCTTAGAATTGAAAACTTTTCTTTATCTGAGAGTCTCTCCAATTTTCAAAGCTTTAGTAAACCTATTTTTTTATTCATGTATCTCTTTATAAAAATTAATTAAATCAAACATATAACTGAAACACCTCGAAATGTCAAGGAATTAAGGGTGGATAAAGTAACATGAAAATGCACTGTGCTCTTAAATTGCGAACGCTGTTTAAACGCTCTGGGTCAGGGATTTAGGATATGTTTCGCATTTCGTGCTTTGGATAATGAACTTTCAGGACATGATGAATTGCGAAAAACAAAAGCCTGTCTGGTTTCACCTTGTCCGGGATGGGTGTATTAAAATGTAACCTTAATTTGTTTCCCCGTCATTTTGATATTTCTCTAAATTAAAATCATTGCTTTTTATCCGAAATTGAGGGAAGCTCAATCGGGTATTAACGGATATTTAACCCCAGCTCTTTCATCTTCGCATTTAACAGGGTAAATATCAGGTTTTGGGTTTATTGTGTTTCACGTTGCATTTTATATGTCTTTGTTGATAGGGATAAATAAAATGAAAAATAATCTTTTAAACCCGTATGGGGGGTCGAATACCAGATACCACCGAATTGAATTTTTAACTATTAAGGTTTAATTAACATGGGGATAATAGAGTATCTGACAAGCACAATTAACAAAAGGAGGGTAGACAAATGGCAGTAAAAGTAATGGAACCTTATCGGAATTTATCACGCGAGGAATTGCTTAACAAAGTATACGAGTTTGGTGCAGCTTATGAAAAAAACTCGTACAGTTGCTCTCAATGTACGGTTGCTGGCCTATACCAAGTTCTCGGTTTCCCAGACGTTCTAGTAAAAGCAGCTTGCTCGAATGCCGCCGGCACTGCTTGGCAGCTTATGGGGACGTGTGGCGGACTAGTCGGTGGTATTATGGTGCTGGACTATTATTTTGGCCGTCCCATTGAGCACATGTCAAATTCTGAAGTTATTATGGACCCCAATATTAATGATCTATTCAAAGCCCAACCGATCGCCCGAATGCTCCTTAATAAATATGTTGAAAATTACGGAACCTTTACCTGTGCCAACATCCAGCTACAGACTTTCGGACGCACATTCTACCTTGAGGATCCAGAAGAATTTCAGAAATTGGAAGATGCTGGCGGTCATTCAGATCCAAGTAAAGCGCCGCGTGTTGTGGGCAATGCTGCCAAGTGGGCCATGGAGGTTTTGATCGATCAGGGCGCCGTGGAGATTGGTTAATAAGGTAGACTCAGCAACGATAGCAAGAACGGCAAGGGACAGGCTTTAATGCCTTCTTGATCCAGTGAAAGCAGCTGCGGGTGTCACCTAATATTGTCTTTAGATAGTGCCCGAACGAAAACTAGAACGTTTTTCCAAGTTCAAGGAAGGCGATCCGCCTGAGGTGGATTAACCGCCCCCGTACGATCTTCCGGACCTATGGGGCAGG
>JAFDFH010000324.1 GCA_019309945.1 Deltaproteobacteria bacterium | reverse complement strand
CAGATTGGGAATGACGAAGCCGGGCGCTTCTCAGATAAATACGCCTTCAAAATGGCGTCCGGGGACAAGAACGTAACCTTGAACCTCTGAACCTTTGAACCCGTGAACGGCTACGTATACTCAAGTGTAAAAGCGTATTTACCGCCCGCTTCGCTCAAGAAAACCATGAAAGACTATTTTTACGGGATCGTAACGACCGATCCCGTAAAGATGCCTGCACGCGTAACGCCCACCTCACCATCTTCTAAACTTCCAATCTTCTTGCTCTTGTCTCTTGCCTCCAACCTATCGCCGGTGTCCACAAAATAAATCAATATCTGTAAATTGTAGCTGCCCGCAGGGCATTGTGTTTTTCCTGATCTCCCAAATTTCTACTTTCCAATTTCAATTTTCAAGCCGTGAACGGTTACGATTTTTATAACCGTTCACGCTTACTTTTTTTTATTGAGGATTGAAGCGCGATTGGAGCTACGGAGCTTTACCAGCATGACAACGGCGATGACGGCCATGACGCCTCCAATGACCTGGGAAGCAGATATTATTCCCCCAAAAGAATATCCCCTGAAATCTCCACGGAATACTTCTAAAAACGAGCGGTTCACCGCATAAAGTAAAACGTAAACCCAAAAGATCTGGCCGTCAAATTCCTTGCGGCCTCGAAAAAACCAGAGAAAACCAAAAATAAGCAGATTGCTCAGGGCATGGTAAAGTTGGGTGGGATGAAGCGGTATGCCGATCGGGGCCAATGAATCCGAATTTCTGAAAATAACCGCCCATGGGAGGTCACATATCTTACCATAACAACATCCAGCGGAAAAACAACCCAGCCTGCCAAAAAATTGACCTGCGGCCAGAGCCGGCGCGATAATATCGGCCGTTTTCCACACATGCATTTTGCGTTTCTTCATATAGATAATTGCCGTGATCAGGGCTGCGATAAATCCTCCGTAAAAAACGAGTCCGCCTCGCCATATCCGGAAAATTTCAAGAGGATCTGAAACGAACATCCTCGGGTTCATGGCAACATAGAACAGTCGAGACCCGATAATAGCGGCAATCAAGAGGTAGAAGCAAAGATCCAATATCTTTTCATGATCTTCACCCAATCGTTGGGCCTCTTTTTTTGCAAGGAAAATTCCAGTGAGAAAACCCATGGCGATAAAAAAGCCATAGGTGTGAATCGATAACTTGCCGATATTAAACAGGACAGGATGCATTTTTTCGCCTTTAAAGACCTCAGGGGCTGCGCCCCATTAGCCCTAAATTATTTTGTAAATGTTGACAGGTTGCATTTATATTATACGGGCTTGTTTTGAAAGATGAACATTGAACATGTTAAAAGATGAACGTCCAACATCGAACGTCCAACATCGAATGAAAAACAAACATCCCCAATGCCGATCCTTGAATGACCAGTTCTGTTTCTTTTCAGCCCTTCGACTCCGGTCAGGGCCTTGAGCCTGTCGAACGGCCGTTTTGATACTCGTAACGAAAATCTTAATTAATTTGAGCCAGTTTAAAAACGCCTAACGGGTTTTACGCCGGTATCTTTTTAAATAGAATATGATATATAAAGATAGCAATGCCAACTGAAATCGCACTGTCCGCGACATTAAAAGCGGGCCAGTGCATGTTCCCAATATAAAAATCAAGGAAGTCCACCACCTTTCCGAAGCGGATCCTATCAATCAGGTTGCCGATCGCACCACCGAAAATGAGTGCAAATCCTGTCGCAAGCAAAGAATGGGTCGGCGGTGTATTTCTATAAAAGTAAAAAATTAAACCAAGGGCCAGTAAAGTGATAAAAAGAAACAAGATAGGAAACCAAGCCGAACTTTGATTGGCCATGAATCCAAACGCACCTCCAGGGTTCTGGATATGGATGAGATTGAATAACCCCGGTATAATCGAAATGGAATGGTTTAGGGGCAGGGTCTGCAGGATGGCGGCCTTGGTAATTTGATCTAAAACAATAACGCATCCGGCAACAATAGACAGTTTGCTGTATTTGTTAGGATTTTTTGTCATCATATAAATTTGACGGTCCTGTAAAAATTATAGAATGAGGCCTCATTACGGAACTTCACAAAAACTTATGGTTAAACATATCAGCGGAGTCATCCGGTTGTTTTTTTCAAAGCGGGCAACTGTTTGAAGGAGTTTAGGGCGGCTTACAGTGCCCCGAACAGAATAAATTGTTGATTGCAGCCTGTTTGTGTTAAACGACGCGCTCATTTTATATCACATGTGCGGGGCACTGTTAGGCGCCCTTAACTACAAGTTTTGGCCGTATTGAAAAAAATTACCGGATGGCGCAGCGGGCCTACCAGAATATAGTGTAAAAGCGTATTTACCGCCCGCTTCGCTCAAGACGCCAAGAGCGCCAAGAAAGACTATTTTTACGGGATCGTAACGACCGATCCCGTAAAGATGTTTGCACGCATAGGGCACAGCTATAAGCCAGCGTCCACACGATAAATCTATATCTGTAAATTGTAGCTACCCCACAAGGCCGATTGTTTTTCCGGTTCGCTCGTTCCGAACCGGAAAAAAGAGAAAAATCTTAGCGACCTTGGCGACTTTGCGGTTCAATGTAGCCGATTATCTAGTGCCCGAACGAAAACTAGGATTTTTCGTTAAGATCAAGGAAGACGAAAATTTTAACCACAGTAATACTTGTAGTATTCCGAGGATAAAATTTTGAGCATAACGCAGAGATCGGGCAAAAAGACCGTTTCTGGATGGACACTATCTATAACACCGCGAGGACTTCCTTGCACCGGTTACAAATCGTAGGCTGATCCGAATTTGATCCAACCGAAACGTCATGGATCCAGCAGCGTTCACATTTATCCCCGGCAGCGGGTTTAACCTGTATTGCAAGTCCTTCGACAACAGGACTCGCATAGACCCCTTCAAGTTTTTTCCCCTTAACCAGAGAAGCCTCGGAAATAATAAATATTGAACTTAAATCATCGGTATACGGAAAAATCGCATCATAAAGCGCTTCATCTGCGAATATGGTTACAGCCGCATCAAGGGAATGGCCGACAAGCTTTTGGCCTCGGGCTTCCTCGATCGCCTTGGTAACCTCCCCCCGTACCATCAACAAACGATCCCATTTTGCGGCCAGGGCATCATCTTGCCAGGCCGCGTTTACAACCGGTAGAGACGTCAAATGAATGCTTCTTTCTTTTTCTTTCTGTTCCGGCATATATTTCCAGATTTCTTCAGCGGTAAATGCAAGGATGGGGGCCATGATCTTCACGACCGAATTCAGCAGTGTGAACAGGGTGGTCTGGGCACTTCTTCGCCCCACGGACGCCGGTGGCGAAGTGTAAAGCCGGTCCTTGAGAACATCGAGATAAAAGGCCGAAAGATCAAGCGTGCAATAATTGTAAAGCGAATGATAAATAACGTGAAACTCATAGCTTGCATAGGCATTACATGTTCTTGCAATCAATTCCTGGAGTTTGTGCAGGGCAAATCTGTCAATCTCCTCCATTGATTCGTAGGGAACCGCATCCTTTTGCGGGTCAAAATCAAACAAATTCCCCAGCATGAACCTGCATGTATTGCGGATTCTTCTGTAGGCATCGCTTAACTGCTTCAAGAACTTTTCAGATATTCGTACATCATCCCTGTAATCCGATGCCGATACCCAGAGGCGTAATATCTCAGCACCGTATTTATTGATCACTTCTATCGGTGCAACAATATTTCCTACCGATTTTGACATTTTCTTTCCGTCGGCATCGACAACATACCCGTGGGTGAGGACGGCCCGGTAGGGGGCCCTTCCCCGTGTGCCAACGGCTGTTAACAACGAACTGTGAAACCATCCCCGATGCTGGTCACTCCCCTCCAGGTAAAGGTCCGCCGGCCATGTTAAATTCTCACGCTCTTCAAGAACCGCGGCATGACTTACACCCGAATCGAACCAAACATCTAAAATATCTTTTTCTTTTGTGAAACGATGATGTCCGCACCCAGGGCAGGTCGTACCTTCCGGGAGTAGTTCAGCCGCTTCTTTTTCAAACCATATATCGGCCCCATGGGTCTTAAACAGCCCATGAACATGGTCAATGGTTTCCTGGGTGATGAGCACCTTCTCACATTTATTGCAATAAAATACCACAATCGGCACGCCCCAGGCACGCTGTCGGGAAACGCACCAGTCCGGACGATTTTCGATCATGCTGTAAATCCTGTCGCGGCCCCATTGAGGAATCCATTTTACCCGGTCAATTTCATCCAGCGACTTCTTTCTCAGACCGGTCTTGTCCATGGAAATAAACCACTGGGGCGTCGCACGAAAAATTACCGCTTCTTTACATCGCCAGCAATGAGGGTACGAATGTTCAATCATTTCTTCGGAAATAAGGGCGCCGCGATCCCTTAATTTTGCATTGATATCTTTATTGGCATCAAAAACAAATTTTCCCTCAAAAAATTCGACTTCTTCGGTAAAGCACCCGTTTTCATCAACCGGGGAATAGGGTAACAGGTCATACAAAAGTCCGACCTCATAATCCTCACGTCCATGGCCGGGTGCCGTATGCACACAACCAGTACCGGCATCCAGGGTCACATGCCGAGCCAGAATGATTAGAGATTCACGGTCATATAAGGGATGCAGACAGCGTTTGCGTTCAAGGGTTCCGGCATCTATTTCGGCCAAAATCGAATAATCGGATATCCCCAAGGTTTCCATGCAGTTTTCGACCAGATCCCTGGCCAGAATAAGTACTTCTTCATTTCCCGTATCTACCGCGGCGTATTTAAAATCAGGATGAAGGGCAATGGCCAAATTGGCCGGAATCGTCCAGGGCGTTGTTGTCCAGATTACAACAAATACCGATTTGCCGGACAGTGCTGGAATTTCATCACTCAAGTCGTCTTTTAAGAGGAATTTAATAAATATCGAGGGTGATAATTCATCGTGGTATTCTATTTCGGCCTCAGCCAGAGCTGTTTTGCATGTATTGCACCAATGTATCGGCTTTTTGCTTCTAAAAAGACTCCCGTCCAAAGCAAATTTGCCGCATTCCCGTGCGATGATCGCCTCGTAAGGGTAGTTCATTGTT
>JAFDFH010000050.1 GCA_019309945.1 Deltaproteobacteria bacterium | reverse complement strand
ATTGGCACTCAGGTTTTGGGTGCGGTTCAACACAGCATTGATGGGCGCCTGAATCCTTTCACTTTTATGGAATGGCTGACCCGGGAAGCAAAAAACAAGGGGGTTCATTTAAAGACAGGTACCGAAGTTTTCGGATTTGAAAAAACCCGGCGGCGGATTGAAAAAATTTATACGACCCACGGGAGTTTCAGAGGAGACCAGGTGGTTCTCGCCGCCGGGGCATGGACCGCGTTGCTGTCGAAAAAACTCGGACTGCGCCTTCCGATTCAAGGCGCCAAGGGATACAGTCTCACGTTTCGTCGTCCCCCTGACAGCCCACGAATCCCGATCATCTTGCAGGAATCCCATATTGCGATGACACCCTTGGGGGATAGATTTCGGATTACCGGGGCGCTTGAGCTTTCCGGATTAGATGGGGAAATCGATTTAAAAAGAATTAAAACCATTCAATACCATGCCAACACGTATGTGCCGCAACTAAAAAAGATGGACCTGATGGAAATCTGGCGGGGATTTAGGCCCTGCACACCTGACGGGTTGCCCATTATCGGAAGGGCGGAACCTTTCAACAACCTCTGGATTGCCAGCGGTCATTCGACCAAAGGCATGACACTCGGACCGGTTACAGGAAAATTGATGGGCGCAATGTTAGCGGGAAAATCCATCGGCCCGATAGCGCAAGCACTGAGCGTCAACCGATTTTAATCCACAGATTACGCAGATTACACAGATTTCAATTAAAATTCGATAAACGTTGCGAAATCGTCCGGGTTAAATTCCCCGTGGCTTGCTGCGTTAAGATAGGAATTGTCATATGTTGATACCCCGTGGCTTGCCACGGGGTCATTCATTTATGAATGGTTGGGTCGGACGCCATGCTTTTCACCAGATTTTTAATGGCCAGCGCAATTTGAGACTGAGCCAGGCGATAATGATACTGAGATCTGCCAAACGGATCCGCAATATCGTCTGCAACTGAATCTTCTGAAACAAATCTTCCCAGGCGTTCCACTTTTTCGTACCCTGAAGGCCACAGGGATAAAATCCGTAAGCGATGAAATTCTTCCATCACAAGGATAATGTCCGCCCACGCGATATCCTCTTCCGACATCTGCCTGGAACGATGACTCTCATCCCTGATTCCCATTTTCGACAGAAACTTGACCATCTTGGGATCAGGAGGACTCCCGGGATGGGTGAAAAGCCCTGCGGATGAAACGGATATATTGTCTAAATTCAAAAAAACATCCATGTCAGGATGAATGATTGGTCTTTGGGATTAAGCCAGTTTGAAACGCCATGCACAGTACCACTCTTCAGGATGATCGTCCGGCGGACATGCAACGCACTCCGTTGTTATCCTTGTGTCGATGGCCCGGGCGAAATAAGTATATTCAACGGTCCCACCGGATTTACACGGATAATCATCAAGACCTTTTCGTTTTCGTGCACCTTGAACCCTGCATTCATTCATCTGCAGTATGAAACTGTCAGGGCCTTCGTCAATAAACGATTGGGTGTTCACACGGGCATAAAGACGGAAATTCAGGGCTTTTTTTAAACCTTCGAGCCCGGGGGTGTCGGGAAAATTTAAAAATTTCTTAATGGACCAGGCCTCAAATGGTGAGAAATGTGCCCAACAGGTATCATTGCACCGTTTCGCATCATTCATGCCGCTGGCAAATTCCACGGCCTGAAACCATATCCCATCGTTTGCAATCCAGTTGACGGCCACAGCATTCATAAGATCAAGGAGGGATTCCTTTGACATTTTCAGCATCGGTTCGGGGATATTATCCTT
The DNA here is from genome assembly GCA_019309945.1 of Deltaproteobacteria bacterium. Taxonomy (GTDB): domain Bacteria; phylum Desulfobacterota; class Desulfobacteria; order Desulfobacterales; family JAFDFH01; genus JAFDFH01. The sequence goes on along the minus strand of JAFDFH010000050.1, from coordinate 9,899 downwards.
CATTTGAAATCCAAGGCTTTTTGAGAGCCTATTCATCTGGATGTCATAACTTTTTGCGGATGCGCTTTTCAGGGTCTCAAGCGCCTTTTCCATCCCCATCTGATGCCTTACTTCAGTAAACCATAGCGCATAATGGATGATAATTCGGTGAAACATATCCAGAACAAGCCGTGCTGTATCTTCATGACCAAGATCTTCTACATTATCCACTTGATCGTACATAGCAGTAAATCCTTTCGCTGCAGAAATAAAAACTTATCCTCCATAGAGCACCGCTAAAATCGTCGCCTTTGCTCTTTTGGCAGCAATCATATGGGGTATCGTCGACAGATAGTAAACACTGTCTCCGGGTTCAAGTTCGAACCGCTCCTCATCGATTTTCACGATGGCCGCGCCATCGAGGACATAAATAAATTCTTCGCCTTCATGAACGGACATTTCTTCTTCCGGGTTTTCCTCAAGCTGAACAATCAAAGCTTCCATGTGCCGTCCTTTGACTTCCGGCGCAAGGCTTTTGTAGGTATAGATATGTTTCTTCCCTTTCTGGGAGGTTGATCTTGAAACAATTTTTTGCTCTTGTCTGCGGGTAATAGAATAGAATTTTTCGCCCACCCCGGAGACCAAACGGCTGAATGCGCTGTCAAGTGCTTTTGAGAGCTTGATAACCGTACCGAGCTGAGGCTGAATGCGATTGATTTCGATGTCCGCAAGGAGGTTGACATCAAACCCCGTTAGATTTGAAAGCGTTTCAAGGGAGAGCCCTTTTTCTTCCCTTATTTTTTTGATCCGCTCGCCGATTTCCTGTTCACCTTTCTTTTTGGATACTGAAATGTCGCCGGTTAAATCTTCAAAAAAATCGACGTTGATATGGGACTTTTGATTCTTTGTTACCATTTTCCTGCTCCTATCCCGGGCAAACCGGAGTAAAGATACGAGACTTTTGCAAAACGCCCCTTTCTGCCCAATTTCTGCGTCTAATCTGACGTTTCTGAATTGTAACTTCTCAAAACCTTATGGTTAAACCTACCAGCGGAGTCATCCGGTAATTTTTTTCAAAACGGGCAACTGTTTGAAGCAGTTTAGGGCGGCTTACAGCGACCCGAACAGCATAAATTGTTGATTGTAGGTTGTTTGTGCTAAGCAACACATTCATTTTAGGTCCTGTGCGCGGGTCACTGTTAGGTGCCCTTAACGGCAAGTTTTGGCCGTATTGAAAAAAATTACCGGATGGCGTAGCGGACCTACCGGAACATATTGAGAAGTTACACTGAATTTCTACAACTTATTGAGAATAAAAGCATTTTCCCGAGTCCTGAATTAATGTTTTTTTGCTTATACCTGGGCGAGCCAGTCCTTGGGCAGCTTCTGATCCGGCGCTTCGCCTAATTTTCCCTTGCGTTCCTTTAGCCCGGGCCGGGCAAATTTCATATGGCCCTCTTTTAACGTACGCCCGTTAATAACAGCTTCGGAACGTAACCGCCGGCCAATGGTCTTTTCCATTTGTTTGCCCAGCCATAAAAGGCGGTCAACATCATATCCATGCTCGATACCCATCTCATCAATCTGAACCAGCGTATCTTCCAGGGTGACCAGGCCCACGTACCGGGGGTCTTCATAATAGTATGCGCCGGTACCCTTGGTGGGACAGTCATCCATGAAGTTGGCCGGTTGTCCGCCCAAACCGCCTAAGGTACCTTCAAAATGAGTGATTCCGGCTTGCAGGGCGGCTAAAACAGAAGCTGAAGCCACGCGCTTGGTTTCATGAAAATGGGCGATATGGAGGCTGGTATCCGGAATTTCATCCAGGATCATAGCGAAATACCGGTAAACATCCGGCGCCGAAGCACTGCCGTCGTGATCGGCATGCTCGACATCATGGGCACCGATCTTCATCCATCGTTTGGTGAATTCCACGGCGTCCTTTAAATCCGTGGCACCGCCGATGGGACTTCCCCATATGGTGCTCACCGTACCGCACATCTTCAATCCGGCATCATTGCACTTCTTTATGCAACCCTCGGCTTCCTTCCAGTAATCCGGAAGGGTTGTCCCCGAGTTGGCAAAATGATGCTCTTCCTCCGTGGAGACCATCATCAACAGGCGATCGGGCCCGATTCCCTTTTCTTTCAATGCAATGGCACGATCCACCGAATTTTCACGGATGGTCACGGCTGTAAGACAAATATCGTCATAATTCACACCTTTGCGCTCACAGCGCTTTTTGAAACGATCACCTCGCAAATGGATGAACAGTTCTTCCGCATCCTTGAATTGAGGCATTAAATACGGATTTCCTAGGTTGGTAACTTCGATGTCACGACAGCCCGCAAAAATCAATTCTTCGAGGTAAAAAATCTTGGCCGCCGTTGAAATGAATTTTTCTTCATGCTGAAAGCCGTCCCGGATGGTGATATCACCAAGCGTTACCTTTCGGGGCATTCTGGGAAAAATTTTCCAGTAATCATATTCAGTCATTTATCAAAGCCTCCCTTCTAGTGCTTGACCGGTTGGCGCAGCGGACCTACCGGAACATATTGAGAAGTTACAATCATTTCCCTTTATATACCGGTTTCCGCTTTTCCCGAAAGGCAGCAATCCCTTCCAGTCGATCTTCCGTCGGGATCGTCACCCAATAGGCATTTGATTCAATCGCTAAACCGGTAGTTAGATCGGTCTCGAGACCGAAATTAATTGCATACTTGGCTTGCTCAATGGCAATAGGACCGGTTTCACAAATCAGTTGGGCCATTTCCATACACTTATCAAGCAGAACGTCCTGTTCACAGATTTGATTCACCAGGCCGATTTGCAATGCCTCTTCGGCTCCTACCCGTTTACCGGTAAATATAAGTTCCTTGGCTTTTCCGCGTCCGACCAGTCTTGGAAGCCTTTGCGTTCCCCCTGCTCCGGGAATGATCGCGAGACGGGTTTCCGTCAAGCCCATGGTCGCGTTCAGGGAGGCAATCCGAATATCGCCGGCCAGGGCAAGCTCTGTTCCGCCCCCCAAGGCGACACCGTTAACCGCCGCGATGACCGGTTTATTCAGGTATTCAATGGAAGTAAAAAGATTGCGTATCGTAAAAATGAACTCTTTTACCTGAACATCGCTTAAGGTAATCCGCTCTTTTAAATCTGCACCCGCACAAAACGCTTTTTGGCCGGCCCCTATAATGATGACCACCCGGACATCGGGTCGAAAACGAAGTTCCTCAATTTTTTCTTTCAGCTCATGTAGCAGGATGAAATTAAACGCGTTCATGACTTCAGGACGGTTCAGCGTAAGTATCACTACACTGCCGCGCTCTTCCGCTAAAAGGACGTTGTCGCTCATAACTACCCTCCCCAGTTTACCGATCACCCTGCCTAAAAGATTTTATTTAAACATAAGAAAGCCTGGTCCTCTGGGCCAGGATTATTTACTACTTACCCTTAATGCCGATCAGCAGCCGATATGCCTTGAAATAACAATCCTCTGAATCTCTGAAGTTCCTTCCCCGATTTCTAGAAGCTTCTGGTCCCGGTAAAATCTTTCAACGTTATAGTCTTTCATCAGGCCGTATCCGCCGTGGATTTGCACGGCATGATTCACTACCCGTCCCATCATTTCGGAACAGTAAAGTTTGGCCATGGCAGCTTCTTTTTCAAAAAGCCGATTCTGATCCCTGAGCCAGCAGGCTTTATAAAGAAGGTACCGGGCGCATTCCAGCTAGGTAGCACAATCAGCCAACTTGAATGCAATGGCTTGAAACTTCGAAATCGGCTGGCCGAACTGCTCCCTTTCCTTTGCATATTTAAGGGCATGCTCATAAGCGCCTTGAGCACCACCCAGCCCCATGGCTGCGATAGAAAGCCTTCCGCCGTCTAAAGTTTGCATCATCTGACGGAATCCGTCACCCGGGTTTCCCAGCACACTGTCCTTGGGAATTTTGACATCGTCAAAATAGAGTTCAGCCGTGTTTGATGATCGCCACATCATTTTTTTGTGCATGGGAACAGCTTTAAAACCAGGGGTTCCATGCTCTAAAAGAAAGCACGTATATTCCGGCTTGCCGCTGGATCTCGTTCCGGTAACGGCCTGAACCGTCACCCCCATGGAGAGTTCACAGGCGGCATTGGTTATAAAGATTTTCGATCCATTCAGCACCCATTCATTCCCGTCCAGGACAGCGGTCGTTTTACTTCCCCCCGCATCCGAACCGGCCGTAGGTTCAGTGAGTCCAAAGCCCCAAAGGCCTTCCCCGCTGCATAGTTTGGGCAGATACTTTCTTCTTTGTTCCTCGGTACCATAGTAATAGATGGGCCCGATTCCAAGCGAGTTGCCCGCTGCAATGGTTGCGGCCTGAGATCCGTCCACCCTTGCTATTTCTTCCACGGCAATAATGTATGAGAGATAATCCATACCCTGGCCGTCGTATTCCTCTGATACAACCATACCAAAGAGACCGATCGCGCCCATCTTTTTTGTAAGTTCAACCGAAAAAGATTCCTTTTCATCCAGCTCGGCACTGACTGGAGCGATTTCGTTTATGGCGAATTTTCGAACCTCCTTGCGAATCATTTCCTGTTCTTTGGTCAGATCAAAATCCAATTATCCCTCCTATCCACCTAGTCCGTAACTTCTCAATATGTTCCGGCAGGTCCGCTACGCCATCCGGTATTTTTTTTCAATACGGCCAAAACTTGCAGTTAAGGGCGCCTAACAGTGACCCCTGCACATGATGTAAAATGAGTGTGTCGCTTAGCACAAACAAGCTACAATCAACAATTTATGCTGTTGGGGTCACTGTAAGCCGCCCTAAACTTCTTCAAACAGTTGCCCGCTTTGAAAAAAATTACCGGATACCTCCGCTGGTATGTTTAACCATAAATTTTTGAGAAGTTACCCTGTTCCCATTTAACTATTTGATACAAATGATATTTTCATGAAAAAAGCGCTGTACATATGTAACATAACCGGTAAAAAGTTCAAGTGCAATACGAGAATTTGAGAAATACACAGAGATCATCAGCGAAAAAATATCGAAGCCCGATAATTTGAACGTTCGCTCAGTCGCTTAAATAAATATTTTACCTTCAGGTGCTTAAACCTGTCAACATATTTCAATAGAATGATTAATAAAGATATATATCAAATAGTTAACAGTTAATTTGTTATATACTACCTATTATGATTTTGGGAAAAAACTTGACAACTTAAACCATCGCGTGGTATTTTTTTGAGCATCCGTTCAGATTTCTCAACTAATTGTGTTCCCCATCAAACAATGATTTCGCAATCAAACAGAGCCAAGGATATTCCTACCCAGATCAAAAATCCGGATTTGGTTGTGCGGAGGCGACGCCAGATCGTGGACGCGGCGGTCCCGCTTTTCATTCAAAACGGCTTTCATAAAACCACCACCCGACAAATCGCCCGCGCTGCCGGGTTTTCCATTGGCTCATTGTATGAATACGTGACCTCTAAAGAGGACGTCCTTTACCTTGTTTGCGAGTCGATCCATGCGGAGGTCGAGCAGGGTTTGGCAGAGGCCCTGGCCCGCGCCACAAAGGGCCGTGATGCCCTGGCAGAAGTTATGCGGGAGTATTTTGGGGTTTGTTATCGGATGAGTGATCACATTTTACTTATCTATCGGGAGACCCAATCGCTGCCATTGCAATGGCGTAAAAAGGTGCTTGAAAATGAGGTCCGCCTTACGGGGCTTTTTGTGCAGGTGATTGCAGGCCTGATCACATACGGCCATCTGCCTCCGCTGGATGAACGTTCTATTGAACTGATCGCTCACAACATTTCTGTTTTAGGCCATATGTGGACATTCAGGCGATGGTTTTTGTCTAGGCATTACAGTATTGAAGATTATACGGAACACCAGATCAATTTTATCCTTGCAACGATCACGGGAGCATTACCGGTTATTTAATAAAGGAGGGCGTATGAGTGAAGCTACTGAAGTTTACCAACCCAGGAACCCGATAAGAGTCATCACGGCAACCTCGCTTTTCGACGGCCATGATGCGTCAATAAATATCATACGCAGGATCATCCAGGATACAGGCGTTGAAGTGATTCACCTGGGGCATAACCGCTCGGTAGAAGACATTGTGACTGCTGCTGTTGAAGAAGACGCTCAGGGCGTGGGTATATCCAGCTATCAGGGCGGTCACCTGGAATTTTTTAAATATATGGTAGACCTTTTAAAAGAAAAGAAAGCATCACATATCAAAGTTTTTGGCGGCGGCGGCGGCGTCATCATACCTGAAGAGCTCGAAGAACTTGAAAAATATGGCATCGCCAAAATATATTCCCCGAATGATGGGCTGCAATGGGGACTTCAAGGGATGATTAACCATATGGTTAAAAATCTGGATTTTTCGACGGTTCAAGATGAAAATATAAATATGGATCATCTGTCTCCTGATAATAAATTGATGGTTGCGAACCTTATAACAGCCGTTGAATTGGAAAAAAACGGAGGAAATGGACGTTGCGCCAATCTGCGGGCAAGGCTCAGGGAAAAAATCGGCGACCGGAAAATACCGGTTGTCGGTATTACCGGTACGGGGGGCTCCGGAAAATCGTCTTTGACGGATGAACTGATATTGCGTCTCTTGAATGACATGCAAGATATTCATGTGGCGATTGTCAGTTGTGATCCGACGCGGCGCAGAACCAGGGGAGCGCTCTTGGGAGACCGGATTCGCATGAATTCCATCGGAAACGCGAGGGTTTTCCTGCGAAGCCTTGCAACCCGTCATTCCAATACCGAAATCCCCGATGCCCTGCCGGACGCCATCGACGTTCTTAAGGCGGCCGGATTCGATTTGATCATTGCGGAAACTGCAGGGATCGGCCAGGGCGATTCAAGGATTGTTGATCTCGTTGACCTGTCCGTCTATGTCATGACGAGTGAGTTCGGCGCCGCCTCTCAGCTCGAGAAAATAGATATGCTTGACTATGCCGATTTTATGGTCGTCAACAAATTTGAAAAGCGGGGTGGCGAAGACGCTGTCCGGGATGTGCGCAAACAGGTAATGGATAATCGGAAGCAATGGGACACACCCCCTGAAGAAATGCCTGTTTACGGAACCATTGCATCCAAGTTCAATGATGACGGCCTAACCGCTTTTTACCACGCCCTTATGGATTCAATCCACCAGAAGACCGGAAAGAAATTTCAGTCTAAACTGCCCCGCCCTGAAATCAAGACATCCACTTCCAAGACGATCATTATTCCGCCGGAAAATATTCGTTATCTTTCTGAAATTTCAAATACCATACGAGATTATCACAAACATACAGAAGAACAAATGGAGGTTTTGCGAAGCGTATGGCACTTGAAGGAAGCCGCCCAATCCTTTCGTGGCGATAATCTGGAAGGTAATACTTCAGAATTAATCGAAAGGTTGAAGGAAGCCGCAGGCAAGGCCGAACAAGCCCTTAGCACAGCAACAACGGATCTAATGGAAAAGTGGGATGAAATAAAAAAAACCTATCGAAGTGATGAACTGGTTTACCGGGTTCGAAATCAGGAATACCGGATTCCGCTTTTCAATGAATCCCTGTCACGGAAGAAAATTCCAAAAATTTCCCTCCCGTATTTTACGGATCCGGGAGAAATTTACCGGTGGATGCGGGAGGAGAATGTGCCGGGCCAATTCCCCTATACCGCCGGCGTGTTCCCGTTAAGACGAATAGACGAGGACCCCACACGGATGTTTGCCGGTGAAGGTGACCCGGCCCGAACCAACCGGCGCTTCAAACTTCTGTCGGCCAATTATGAGGCCAAACGGCTGTCGACCGCCTTTGATTCGGTGACCTTGTATGGATACGATCCGGACCGACGACCGGATATATACGGCAAAATCGGCACTTCCGGCGTCAGCGTCTGCACGCTGGATGATGTCAAGGTTCTTTATGACGGGTTTGAACTGTGCGCCCCCAACACTTCGGTTTCCATGACCATAAACGGTCCCGCCCCGATTATCCTTGCCATGTTCTTAAATACCGCAATCGATCAGCAAATAGACAAATTCAAGAACGAAAACGGAAGAGCGCCGGATGAAGAGGAGTATCATCGAATCCGTGATATGGCCCTATCCAATGTACGCGGCACGGTCCAGGCGGATATCCTCAAGGAAGATCAGGGGCAGAATACCTGCATTTTCTCGATCGACTTTGCTTTGAAGATGATGGGAGATATCCAGGAATATTTCATCGCGAACAATGTGCGCAATTTTTACTCTGTTTCCATATCCGGATATCATATTGCTGAAGCCGGCGCGAATCCGATTTCTCAACTCGCTTTTACGATGGCCAATGGATTTACGTATGTTGAATACTACCTGTCTCGGGGGATGCCCCTGGACAGCTTTGCCCCCAATTTATCCTTTTTCTTTTCCAATGGCATGGACCCTGAATATACCGTCATCGGCAGGGTCGCCCGGCGTATCTGGTCGATTGCAATGCGCGAAAAGTATGGCGGTTCAGCACGATCACAAATGCTGAAATATCATATCCAGACTTCAGGCCGATCTTTGCACAGTCAGGAAATTCAACTGAATGATATCCGGACAACGCTTCAGGCCCTTTGCGCAATCTATGACAACTGCAACAGCCTCCACACGAACGCCTTTGACGAAGCCATAACAACACCCAGCAGAGAATCGGTGCGGCGCGCTCTGGCTATTCAACTCATCATTAACCGCGAGTGGGGACTGGCTAAGACCGAAAATGTCTATCAGGGCAGCTTTATCATAGATGAGCTGACAAGACTTGTAGAAGATGCAATTCTGGCGGAATTTGACAGGATTACGGAACGTAGTGGTGTTTTGGGTGCCATGGAAACCGGTTACCAGCGAAACAAAATTCAAGAAGAATCGATTTATTATGAAACCCTCAAACATACAGGAAAACTTCCCATTGTTGGCGTGAACGCCTATTTTGATCCGGACGCGATGGAAGACCTCTTCTCCGAAAGTGTTGAATTATCCCGGGCGACGGAAGAAGAAAAGGAATCACAGCTCAGACGACTTGCAGAATTCAAATCGAGCCACGAAACAGAGTCAGCCGGGGCACTGGAACGGCTTCAAAAGGTTGCTATTGCCGGTGATAATATATTTGCCGAGTTAATGAACACGGTTCGCGTGTGCAGCCTTGGCCAGATCACAAAGGCCTTGTTTGACGTCGGTGGACAATACCGGCGAAATATGTAGAAAGTAATCGAGGGAGACGTTATGCCTAGAAAAAAAACAGAAGCACTTTCCCCTGTGGGAAAGAAAATAAAGAAAGCAAGGACCGAGAAAAAGATTACCCTGGAGGGAATTGCAAATGAAACCGGTTATGCCATCGATTACCTGAAAATGATAGAAGCCGGAAAAAAAATTCCGCCGGTGGGAACCCTGTTAACCATTGCCAGAGCTTTAAAAGTCGACTCCGGGTATTTCCTGCGAGACCAGGAATCAAACCTGCGTGAACGGATCCAGGCTTACACCAAACGGACGGAAAATTATGCCTATAGCACTTTGACCCCCGGAGCGGAGAATAAACATCTGAAGGCCTTCCGGGTCACCGTTGAGGCCATGCAGGATCACAAAGGCGTCGGATATCAGCATGAAGGCGAAGAGTTTGTATATGTACTGGCCGGAAAGGTCGAAATTACCGTGGGAGATCACGTGAATCATTTAAATACGGGTGAATCCCTTCATTTCAATTCCGGAATCAGGCATAAGTTGCGAAATGCCGGAAATGACACCGTAGAGCTTCTGGTGGTTATTTATGGACCATATGCTTGATGAACTCGTAAAAAGTCCGATTTAGACGGTTTCGAAAAAAGTTTAAATTCAAGGCGTGCAAATTTTGTAATCATGAGGCGTACTTATCGTACGTTGAATGATTACAAAAT
>JAFDFH010000323.1 GCA_019309945.1 Deltaproteobacteria bacterium | reverse complement strand
TTTTAGATCCCGTGCGCGGGGCACTGTTAGGCGCCCTTAACGGCAAGTTTTGGCCGTATTGAAAAAAATTACCGGATGGCGCAGCGGGCCTACCGGAACATATTGAGAAGTTACAAGCGGTCTTGTTGTTTTGTATCTTATCTGATAAATATACGCTGAACAGTCACAATTGGAGCTTGGCAATCGTCGATTAACAGGTACATCTTTGGTTGCCACGGTCAGTTGGAGACCGGAGATTGAACTTTTGAAAAGTTAATACAGGAGGTCCGGCATGTCAATAGACTCAACTTCAGGTATCACTAGGGATGAAGCCCTGGAATGTTTGAAAGCACACTTGAAAAATGAAAAATTGATTTCCCACTGCCTTGCAACAGAAGCAATCATGCGGGCCCTGGCGCAAAAGTTCGAAGAAGATCAAGAAATATGGGGGCTGGCCGGGCTTCTCCATGATCTTGATTATGAAATTACCGGCGAAGATCCATCACGGCATGGGGAAGAAACGGCAAGGCTCCTTGAGGCCCAAGGGGTGCTGCCGGCCATCACGGATGTGATAAAAAAACATAATGCCGAAGGTTTAGGGCTCGAGCGGTCGACGGTTTTTGAACATGCCCTGACCTGTGCGGAAACCATAACCGGAATGGTCGTGGCTACAGCGCTGGTGTATCCGGACAAAAAAATTTCCAGCGTAAAAACAAAATCCGTCACAAAACGGATGAAAACCCCACACTTTGCACGGGCCATTAGCCGTGCAAGAATTCTGGAATGCGAAAAAATTGGGATCCCTTTAAATGATTTTGTGGTGCTTAGCCTCGGGGCCATGTCGGAAATCGCTGAAGAAATCGGTCTGTAAGGAAAACAAGAATACAATGAAAAAAGATAAAACCCTATATCTTATCGATGGCACGGCCTATATCCACCGCGCGTATCACGCGATCCGCGCGCTTACCAATTCAAAAGGCCTTCCGACCAATGCTGTTTTCGGATTTGCCCGGATGATTCTAAAACTCATCGAAGATCATTCACCGGAATATGCAGCCATGCTTTTTGATGTCAAGGGGCCGACCTTCAGACATCAAATGTACAAGGAATACAAAGCGAACCGGCCGCCTATGCCCGAAGAGATGGCAGTTCAGATTCCCTATATCAAAGCAATAACCAAGGGTTTCAATTTGCCGGTGCTGGAAATGCCGGGATATGAGGCCGACGATCTTATCGGCACCCTGGCCCGCCAGGCCGAGGCGGCTGGATTTTTCGTGGTCCTGGTCACCGGAGACAAGGACTTCCTTCAACTGGTCACCGATAAGATTATCATCTGGGACCCCATGAAGGAACGGACCGTGGATAAGGACGCCGTCAGGAAATCCTACGGGGTCGAACCCCTTCAGATGATCGATGTGATGGGGCTTTCCGGCGATTCGGCGGACAATATCCCCGGCGTCCCCGGAATCGGGCCCAAAACAGCAAAGGATTTGATCCGGACTTTTGGCAGCATGGCGGATTTGTACGAAAACGTCGAAGACATCACCAAAAAGAAACAGCAGGAAAACCTTATCAAATTCAAAGACCAGGCCCTGCTGAGCAGGGCGCTGGTTACCATCGATACAAACGCGCCGGTAACGTTCGATGCCGACGAATTCAAGACCACCGAACCTGACAGCTCGGTGCTGTTGGAGCTGTTTAAAGAGCTGGAGTTCCGGCAACTGCAACAAGCGTTTCAGGAAAAAGCCGATCTGAGTGAAAAGGACTACCGATGTGTTCAGGATCCGGAATCCCTGGCCGATCTCACCGGGCAACTTGAACGATCAAAACAATTCGCTCTGGATACAGAGACCACCTCGCAAGATCCCATGAAGGCAAAACTTGTGGGGCTTTCATTTTCCATGGAGCCGGATGCAGCCTTCTACATTCCCTGCGGCCATGAGTATCCCGGCGTCCCGACCCAGTTGGACCAATCGGACGTGTTGAATCGGTTAAAACCGGTGCTTGAAAATCCGGACGTCAAAAAGATCGGACAGAATATCAAGTATGACTGGATGGTGCTTTTACGGCACGGCATCCATCTGAAGGGTGTCTTCTTCGACACCATGATCGCCTCCTATCTGATTAACCCGTCTAAAAGGGCCCACAACCTGGATCAGATTGCCCTCGATTTTTTGGGGCACAAGACCATTACCTATAAAGACCTGACCGGAAAGGGAAAGGCAGCCCTCGGTTTTGCCCAGGTGCCCATCGAGAAGGCGACGCCCTATGCCTGCGAGGATGCGGATATCACATTAAAGGCCAAAGAAGTGCTGGGCAAAGAACTCGAAGTGCTCGGATTGACCGACCTTTTCGAACAGGTTGAAATGCCCCTTGTTCAGGTTTTATTGGAAATGGAGATGCAGGGGGTGTGTGTGAACACGGACAGGCTGCAGGATCTTTCGAAATCCTTCGAGCACCAGTTGGATCTGCTCGAAAGCGATATTTACGCGGCCGCAGGAGAAACGTTCAACATCAAATCTTCCCAGCAGCTCGGCTCCATCCTTTTTGACAAGCTTAACCTGCCGGTTCAAAAAAAGACCAAGAAGAAAACCGGTTATTCCACAGACGTAAACGTTTTGACGGTGCTGGCCGAAAAACATGAACTTCCGGCCCTGATCCTGAGGCACCGGACCCTGGCAAAGCTCAAATCGACCTATGCCGATGCATTGCTTGAACTGATACACCCGGAAACCGGTCGGATCCACACCTCATACAATCAAACGGTTACCGCAACCGGACGTCTGAGCAGCTCGGACCCGAATCTCCAGAATATTCCGATCCGCACCGATGAGGGCCGAGAGATTCGCAGTGCCTTTGTTCCCCGGGAGGGATGGCACTTTGTCTCGGCCGATTATTCCCAGATAGAACTGAGAATCCTTGCCCACTGTTCTGACGACGACATCCTCATCAAGGCGTTTCTGGAAGACGAAGATATTCACACCCGCACGGCAACAGAGGTGTTTCAGGTCTTTCCATCCATGATTACATCCGAGCTGAGACGGCAGGCCAAAATTATAAATTTCGGTATCATCTACGGTATGGGGGCATTTAGCCTTTCAAAGGAACTCGGGATCAGCCAGAAAATGGCCAGAACCTATATCGACAATTATTTTGCGCGGTACAAAGGGGTCAAAGCATTTATCGACCAAACCATCGAAGCGGCAAAAAACACCCGGCAAACGAGCACCCTGCTGGGTCGAATCCGGCTTCTCCCGGATATCAACAGTTCCAACAACAACGTGCGCCAGTTTGCGGAACGCACCGCCGTCAATACGCCCATTCAAGGAACCGCAGCAGACCTCATCAAGGTGGCCATGATCCAGGTGGACAATGCATTGAAGGCCAAAAACCTGAAAGCCGCCATGCTGCTTTCCGTTCACGACGAACTGGTTTTCGAAGTGCCGCCCGAGGAACTGGATGCGGTCAAGACCCTGGTAAAAGAGATTATGGAAGGGGTTTGGGATCTTAAGGTGCCCCTCAAGGTAAATGTTGAATATGGTAAAAACTGGGCTGAAATCCATTAATCTCTAACCCGGACGAGCCCGAATCCAACAAGTTATCAATAATGACGGTCTCATTTTGTAATCATTCAACGTACGATAAGTACGCCTCATGATTACAAAATTTGCACGCCTTGAATTTAAACTTTTTTCGAAACCGTCTAAATCGGACTTTTTACGAGTTCATCAATAATGAACCACGAAGCGCCGCTAAGGATTCACCCAAACCCGGTTATTTTTGGTGACACCCCGAACAGGTGCGAGGACCCTTCTGGCTGCCTTGGGCCCGGTGGCAGGATATGCATTGTTTATGATAGGCTTGCATGAGGTTCCTTTTAGTGGGATCCAAATCAGGGGAAAACCGAAAATTTTTCTTAACGTGGCAATCCTGGCAGCGGACCCCGGGACTATCTTCTTCCAGATCGTCCGCATCGAGGATGTTGTCCCCGTTTTGGAAACGGTGGTGGCAGTCCAGGCAGTCGAACTGGTCCATGTGAGTCTCATGGGGAAACATTACGGGAGGCTTTTTCTGCTTGCGAAAGACCTCATCGTTATTTAACTCGATTTCATCTGGCTGGGCCAGGGCGTGTAGCGTCGCCATGACCAGGCAAAAAAGCAAAATAGTTAGTAGCATGAACAGTTTTTGATATAATTTAAGCTTGTTATTCATTACCCTTCCTCTACGTCGATACTTTTATGGATCCCCCGTGTTGCTGGATTATCTGGTTGGAAATAAAGAGTCCCAATCCAGTTCCCTGGTGTCCTTTGGAGGAAAAGAAAAGCGTAAATATATTTTCCAATGTGTCTTGATCCATGCCGATCCCATTATCCGACACTTCGAATCGGATGCAATCCTTTTCCTCTTTGACATCAAAGACGATCTGGTGTTTCTTTTTCGAAATTACGTATAAAATCAATACCATGACTTAGCGCCTGAGGTTCCACGATGGAGGCCACTTCGCCTGCAAAGCTTAAAACATCGATCCGTTCCCATTTCAGATCCCTCTTTTTGGCATAGTACAGGATATCCAGGACCATATTCCGGATACGGCTGACCATCAATTTTACAACTTCCCAACCGTCCTTGATTCTTTGCTTGTCATCTTTTTCAAGACCGGATTCGATTCGGTACATTCCACCGTCCAACCCCGTGAGGATTCCCTTTACCCCATGGGAGACGGACCCGATCAACAGCCCCAGTGATGTCAAATGGTCCTGCAGTTTTCTTATCTGGGTAATATTCGTGGACATCTCCATTACCTGGGTGATTTCTCCCACCGCATTTCGGATGGGGGCGGTCCAGATAAGAACATTGCACGGTTCGCCCTTTTCCGATGTAACGATCGTCTCAGACTGGTAAGATTTGCCGTCTTCAAACGTTTTTAAAATCACGCAATCCGGGCAGGGATCCGTTCTGTGTTTATAGATTTCGTAACAGTACCCACCGATATTATCGCCAAAATCTTCTTTGAAACGCAGGTTGGCGGCCGTGATCCTGAATTCTCTGTCCTGGACGGAAATATAACACGGTGCTTCATCAAAAAGCTGCTGGTACCTTTGCTGGGTTTCCCGCAGCTCTTCCTGGAGACGGTTTACCTCCGTTATGTCGGCGGATATCTCAAGTACCAGTTCGACGTCTTGTTCGCTTCCGCGGATGGGAGCCGTGTGAACAACAACCGGAAGTTCTTTCCCGTCCAGACATTTAACTGTTTCTTCGATTCGCAATCCCTTGCCGGTTTGAAATGTCTTCCTAACAGGGCACGTTTCATTTCGGCCGGTACCATCTTTGTATATTTCCCAGCTGTTGCTACCGATCTTATCTCCGAGTCGTTCCTTGAAGATTTGATTCGTTGCCACGATTTTGAGATCCCGGTTGTGGATGGAAACAAAACAAGGCATTTCATTAAAGTATCTGATACCGCCTTGAAGATCATCCGAAATATCGCGCATTACAGACGACAGCCCTTCCACAACCTGCTCGGCCGCGATCTGTCGTTCGGCCTCTACCAGTTTGGCTGACTTTTCCCGGACAAGCACTTCCAGGTTTTCGGTATACGTCCTTAGTTCCCGTCTCATGGAAATCTTCGCATGAGCTCTTTTTAAAGCGATCTCCAGGACGTCATTGCGGATCGGTTTGTTGATGAAATCCGTTGCGTCATATTTGAGGCTCTTTATGGCCAGTTCCATGTCCCCATGGCCGGTTATCATAATGACTTCCGTTTCAGGACTCACCTGCTTAATTTCACAAAGAAATTCGATGCCGTCCCTACCCGGCATCTTTATGTCCGTTAGGACGATCGGAGGATTCACATCTCTGAAAATTCGGAGGCCCTCCTCGGTATTTTCTGCTGTAAACACATGATAGCCGATATCGGACAAGAGAATATTGAGTACCTTGCGGATGCCTTCCTGGTCGTCCACTACTAAAATTTTTTCGCCCATGACGCTCTATTTTCAGTGGGAAGTCTGTTAACCGATGGCATTTTTAATTATTTTCAAAAGCTCACCCCGATCAAATGGTTTGCTCAAATAGTTGTCAATTTTTTCGGTAGCAGCGGGCCGTTCCTCCAGACCGCTGATTATGATCACCGGTATATCCTTGAGCGCTTCATCTTTTTTAAGCTTCCGATAAAGGATTGTCCCCCATCCTTCGGGCATGTCAAGATCCAGGGTGATCAGGTCCGGCTTTTCCGTTTGTGCCATTTCAATTCCACTTGCACCCGTAGACGCCGTACATGTGTCATATCCATT
>JAFDFH010000002.1 GCA_019309945.1 Deltaproteobacteria bacterium | reverse complement strand
CTCTTTGCCGAACCCGCCTATTGAAATTCATGGGGATGACATTCGTGCAACCTGCCGGGATCATCTACCCGATCATATACAGGCGGCAACCCCTCCCCGTCTGCTTTATACGTGTGTCCGAAGGAAAGCCTATTCCTTTGTCTTGGAGCGGGGAATATTTCCAGGCCCCTATCCATATGTCATTCTTTCATCTGTAAAAGACATGGCTGCAAGAATTGGAAAACGGATCGACCCGCAACCTGTTGCACTTACCGTTCATGTTCACCAAGCAGTGGCTGAAGGCGTTATTTTTTACCATATCGGAGGAGCGCTTTATCGAACTGAATCCCTGCCGGCGGGGTGTTTTTCGGGTCCTTTGCTATCGAAACGAAAAACAGATGCAACACCTCGCCAGCATTTAGAAGATCCGAGGAGACAAAATCTTCCCGGTAGTTTTTTAATCAACCTGGAGGGCCTAAGCGAAGGTAAAAAGCACGCCAGCCATAGAAAAAAGTCCAAAAAAATAAAAAAAGGGAGGAGAGAAACCCCGCCGTGGCGAACCTGAGGTGGTGATAAAAATATTCATAGACGTTCACAGGTTCAGCGTTCACCCTTTCTTTTGTTAACTTTCACCATTGCCGAGCCTTGATGAGCTTTTTAGATGAACCTGCTGAATCCTGAACGGCTACACAACACATTGTTGTCAGTCACGAACAAAAAAAAATTGACAACTTCAATGAACACTGCTATCAGTTTTTCCCGTCAGCCCAGTGCTGCACCACATTGGGCCGAGACCTTTGAAAAATGCTCATTTTTGTTCAAGTTCAAGGAAGGCGAAGATTTTAACCACAGGAATACATTGAGTATTTTGAGGATTAAAATTTGAGCCTGACACAGAAATTGGGCAAAAAGGGGCGTTTTGCAAAGGTCTCGGGCCGTTAGCTCAACTAGGCAGAGCACCTGACTCTTAATCAGTAGGTTGAAGGTTCGATTCCTTCACGGCCCACCAATAAGATCAAAGGCTTACAGCGATTTATGCGCTGTAGGCCTTTTTCATTTCTCGCCAAATTAAACTTAAAATGCGTCAAAAATGCGTAATATTTTTATAAGGGTCCGGGAAAGGAAATAAGCACTTGGGGCATCGGCGTGAAAGGCTGATGACAGGATTTTTGAGCGCTTTTTGTTTTTTATAAAAAATTCTTGTTTTTCAAAGGGGTTACAGTTATTAAGGGGCCTTAGGCTCGAATTTGAATTCATCAATAAAGATACACCTAAAGAACAAAAAAACATTGATCAGGGCGCTTGCGGATGCAAGCGATTACACTTGAAAGGCTTCGCTTGCGCTCCGCCTATCAAGTGCGATAGAGCCGAACTTTATCCCGTTTTCGCACAAGTTCAGTCTATAAATAACTGGAAGGTATCCCAATGTCGAATAATCCTACTCATGAAGAGCTAAAACGAAGAGTGAAAGAGCTTGAAGAGGAGGCTGTTAAAGGCATCCGTGCACAGGAAGCGCTCCGAAAAACTCTGGCGAAGCTGGAGCGGAAAGCGAAAGAACGTACCTCCGAGTTAGTCAGAAGAAACGAAGATCTGAAACGAGAAGCCGAAGAACGCAAACAGGTAGAGGAGACACTGCGAGAGAGCAAAGAGCGCTACTCGTTGGCGACGCGTGCTGCCAGAGTGGGTGTGTGGGATTGGAACGTACAGACTGGCGAATTCTATCTAGACCCGAACGTGAAGGCGATCTTAGGCTACAGTGATGATGAGATTCCCAACGACCTCGACGTCTGGGCAACCTACGTTTACCCGGATGATCGGCAGCCTGTAATGGAGGCCTTCCAGGCGCATCTTGAAAGGCAGACACCCGAATTCATCTACGAGCACCGAATGCTCCACAAAGATGGGTCGATTCGTTGGATTCTTGCTCGTGGAACGGCGCTACGGGATGCTCAGGGCAATCCCATCCGCGTGGTGGGTACCGATGCCGACATCACCATGCGCAAGCACGCTGAACAAGAAAGGGAAAAACTTAAAGCCAAACTCCAAGAGTCCCAAAAAATGGAGGCCGTTGGCGCCTTAGCTGCAGGCATTGCCCATGATTTCAACAATCTTCTCATGTCAATTCAAGGCGCTATCTCCTTGATGCTTTATGATATGGATTATACTGATCCCTACTATGAAATGCTAAGTGGCGTTCAAAAACAGGTCCGGAGTGGAACCAAACTTACTCAACAGCTTCTTGGATATGCCAGGAAGGGAAGATTTGTGGTCAAACCAATAGATCTGAACAGGTTAGTGAAGGACACGTCTGACACTTTAGGCAGAACCAAAAAGGAAATCACGATCCATCAAGATCTTGCGGAGGATTTGTCTGCAATAGAAGCAGACGAGAACCAGATTGAGCAAGTCGTATTGAATATATATGTGAATGCGTGGCAGGCCATGCCTGATGGTGGGGATCTTTTCGTGAAAACAACAAACATTACCCACGAGAATATAAAGGACAAAATATATGATCCGAAATCTGGAAACTATGTCTTGTTAGAAGTTGCTGATACGGGCACAGGCATGGATGAAAAAACCAAGGAGCGAATTTTCGATCCATTTTTTACAACTAAAGAAATGGGTCGGGGTACAGGTCTCGGGTTAGCGTCTGTTTATGGCATTGTTAAAGGCCATAGCGGGTATATTGATGTTGAATCCGAGGAAGGGAATGGAACAGCCTTTAGCATTTACTTACCTGCATCCGCAAAGAAAGTCGCTAAAACTACCGAAGTTGTCAAGCATATCCTCCCGGGAAAGGGAACGATCCTATTTGTTGATGACGAAGAAATGGTCTTGAATGTTGGTAGTAAGATACTTAAGAAGCTGGGTTTTGATGTACTTGAGGCTATAAGTGGCAAAGAGGCTGTGGAAGTGTACACAGAAAACAAAGACCGAATTGATATGGTCCTCTTGGATATGATTATGCCTAAAATGAGCGGTGATGCAGTCTATGACAAGATGAAAGAGATCGACCCAAACGTTAAGGTGCTTCTTTCAAGCGGATATAGCTTAGAAGGCCTAGCGACTTACATATTGAACCGTGGTTGTGATGGTTTCATACAGAAGCCGTTCACTTTGAACGAGTTGTCTGAAAAAATAGCGGAGATTCTGGCAAAAAAATGAAGATAGCTCCCCACGACAATCTCGAGTAGATTCTCTCCACCACGCAAATGTGAATTCTGCTATGATACGCAACCCTGAACCCGCATTAACTTTTTGTCGTCATTATGCCAGATATTACTGCGCTTTCGCGCCTTGCCGGCCGGGCGCCTCAACGCCTAAAATTGCGAACTTATTTTTTCGTGAACCCTTATGTTGACGTATTGTTTCGAATCAATCCGATATAAAAATACTGTCTTAATTTACCGAAATTGAATCAAACATTAATTAATGGAGGATTCTTCATGAAAATTTTATTCGCTGCGCCGGAAAATGCCTGGGGGGGATTTCTGGAAATGGTTCGATCCGAACTTCCTCAGCACCAGTTTGTGGCCACCGGAAAGTTTGAGGTGGACACCTTAAAAGGTTTCGATGTTTTGATTCCCACCATGTCTGCGGTAACAGAGTTGCTGCTTAGAGGCAGCGACAGGCTTCGACTCATCCAGCAGTGCGGCGCAGGGCTGGAAGGGGTAGACATCCTGGCAGCCAGAAAGTTAAATATATGGGTGGCCAATGTTCCTACCGAGGTTGGCAATGCCCATGCAGTCGCCGAATTGGGCATCTATATGATGATCGGACTCTCCAGAAATGTTCGGGCAATGTCACAGAGCCTCGCAGAACGAAAGATGGGACAGCCCCAGGGAAAAGATTTAAAGGGGCGGACTGTAGGGATCGTGGGTCTAGGCGGCATCGGCAGGGCTCTGGTGAAAAGGCTGAGAGCCTTTGACATGCGATTGATTGCCGTCAAACGGGAGAATCCTGAAAAGGCGATGAAAGAACTTGATCTCGAAAGTGTCGGCGGAGCGGGCGATCTCGATAAATTGCTCGCACGATCAGATTTTGTAATCCTTTGTTTGCCCGTTACATCCGAGACCCAATTTATTATGAACCGAAATTCATTTCTCTCAATGAAAAAGGACGCATTTTTAATTAATCTATCTAGAGGCGGTTTGATAGAATATAACGTACTATTGGAAGCCCTCGCTTCCGGATTAATTGCCGGAGCGGGCCTGGATGTCTTTTGGGAAGAGCCACCTGATCCTGATGATCCGATTTTTGACTACAATGTATTGGCAACACCGCATATCGCCGGATCTACTGATGGATCCATGCAAAACATTGTAAAAGTTGTGGCGGAAAACATAAGAAGAATTGAAAAAAACGAGGAACCACTATATTGCTGAAATTAAACTGCCCGGGCAAGAATCCAATTTACAGCTAAAATGAGGGGGCAATGGTTGATATCAATGTAATAAATAAGATGAATTTTGCCGAAATCGCTGAATTCCGGGCAAAGTCACCTGAAACTCGAAACAAAACCTTCATCATGGCTTTTAATACGGATACTAGTGACTTTGTTCCGATTAGCTTTGAAGCATTTTATCAGCAGGCTTTACAATATGGGAATTTAATCGAGGAGGTAAGGCGAAGGAAGGGAATAAAGCGGGCGGACACTTTCAACGTCGGCGTCATTATGAATAACTATCCGGAATTTTTATATGCCCAAGCGGGATGCGCTTTAACAAACTCAACGCTTGTTGCGGTCAACACTCTCAGAGTAGCCGATGGTCTTGCCCATGATGTAAACTACACGGATTTAGGCCTTCTGTTTACGGATGAAGACATTGTCGACAATGTAAAGGATACTTTGGAACTATTTACCAATCTATCAAGGGATTATATTTTCGTTAGAGGCAGGGAGGGTGAAAGCGACGTAATTCAGACAATTGAAGATTTTATGGTTCATTGCCCGCCGGTAGAAGATTTTGTACCCCAGCGACTTGATGACACGAAAGTCGGGATGATCATTTTTACTTCCGGGACGACGGGAGCTCCTAAAGGTATAGAGATTACATGGAAAAAATTAATGGCCGTAGGGTTTACCTCTATTAATTTTCTTAAATATGATTCCATGGATATAGGTTATATTTGTATGCCCCTCGGGCATTCAAATTCGATGTACCTGAATTATATGCCGGCCCTTATTGCCGGTGCCTCGATTGGCCTGCGGTCCCGATTTAGTTCCAGCAAGTTTGTCTCTGATATCTATACATGCAATGCCACCATTTGGAACTGCGTAGGCAAACCCGTAACTTACATTCTTTCCACCGCCGGAGACGCTGATTATTGCGACTCTCCCCTGCGAATTACCGTGAGCACCGGAACGATCGCTGACGAACAAGAGAAATTCATAAAGATTTTCGGTCTCGATATGTTCATAGAAGCCTATGGGCAGACGGAGACAGGCGCAATAACGGTTAAAACAAGTGATTCTGCAAGAGAATCCACAGGGAAGCGTAACCCCGCAAGACCTTTTCTCATCCTCGATGAGAATTACGGCGAGGCCGGTTTTCGAAAAGCCCTTGAAATTAATCAGGTGGGAGAAATTGCCATCGATAATGAAGCACTTGGGGATTCTGCTTTTAGGGGGTATTATCGAAACGAGGCGGCCACGCGCAGCAAGCTATATAAGCTCAACGACGGGCGAATCTATTATTTGACCGGCGACCTCGGCAAAGTTGATGAGCAGGAAAATCTTTACTTCATGGGCCGAACAGGGGATTGGTACAGAAAAAAAGGCGAAAATCGTGCAGAATCTGCGGCCGAGGAATATTTAATAAAGTTCGGCGGCATTATTACCATTGCTGCATTTGGTATACCGGATAGTCAATCCCAGGAGGATTATCTTATAGCGACCTTAGAGGTAAATGATCCGAAAATTTTTGATATTCAGGGTTTTATCGAATATGCAAATACAGGCGATAAAGGCGTTGTCCCGGACTTTGTGAGAGTTGTAAATGAAATGCCCAAGACGAGCACATCAAAAATTGTCAAAAGATCTGTAAAGGCCTTCCACATCAAACGTTCCGGAAGTCCTCAAGAAGAATCAACTGATATCGTTTACAAGGTTAAGGACAATCGTGTGGAATTTATCGGTGTTAATGAATACAAAAAACTCATTGAATCGTACTTGCCGCAATCACGTGAGAGACTTGATACATTCCTGAAGAGGATGGGTGGAAGCTTGTGATTCGATAACTTTTTTGTCAGACCCTTTCTTTTAATGTTACTTTTTAGTTGCCGGAAAAACGTTAATCCCTGTCTCAACAAATGCATCAAATCAGAAGCATCACTTCAATACCAGAGGTTTCAAGCATTTTCTGGAGCAAATCAAGATTATTTAGGAGTCGAATAATCGAGCGATAAATCAAAATCCATGGGCATGTGGGTCATTGAAGTCCCACTCAAAGCCGTCGTCCCAAATGATGCGCAGGCCGTCCTTTTTCTTCATGGTACTATGCTCGTTGATCTCCCATTCGTCCAAGTTGAAATCCTCGACTTCACCGTTGAATTTGATGATCCGGGAAAAATCATTTTTGATGAACGAGCCGTCCTTGCGCCAGCGCCAAACATCGGGGCTAAGGACTTCTAATTTCCCATCGGCCCAGATTATCTTTCCGCCGTCTTTCCTGATCCGGCTCCCGTCATCGCAGGCCACCCAATCATCCTAATTGAACTCTTCCTCCTGTACATGTTCCTTAAGGTCGTCTGCGGCCGATTTTTAAAGCGCTTCTATATGCGACGGCGCTTCTATATTGCCGGCTTTGATTCCCTTTTCGATGCGTTGGATCAGCGAAGACAAAGTCTTTCCACAACCGATCTCAAGGAACTCCTGGACACCCATCTCCACCATCTTCCTCACCGACTTCTCCCACTGAACCGGCGCGGTGATCTGCCTGGTGAGCAGGTCGGCCACTTTGGAGCCATCGAGGTTGGGTTCAGCTTCCACATTGCTGACCACCGGAACAACGGGACTCTTAATATCAATGGACTCAAATTCCTTGGCCATGTTGACCGCCGCCGGTTCCATCAAGGTACTATGGAAGGGCGCGCTCACTTTTAATTTCATGACCACCGCACCCCGATCATTTCCTAGCTTGACTGCCCGGTCGACGGCATCATCATGGCCGGAGATCACTATCTGCTGGGGGCTGTTGAAATTTGCCGGAGTGAGGACTTTACCCTCGGCAGCATCCTTACAAAGTTTCTCGACCTCATCAGAAGATACTCGCATTACAGCAGCCATAGAACCCTCACCGACTGGTACTGCCTCCTGCATGTATTTACCCCTTTTGTTCACAAGTACCACCGCGTCCTCAAAGCTCAAGGAACCCGCGCATACAAGGGCGCTGTACTCTCCCAGACTGTGTCCGGCGACGACCTTCGGAACCAAACCTGTGACTTCTTTAATGACCGTCAGCACAGCAATACTTGTTGTTAGAATGGCCGGCTGGGCATTGGCGGTCAGCTTGAGCTCATCCTCCGGTCCTTCGAAACAAAGCTTGGAAATGGAAAACCCGAGTGCATCATCGGCCTTTTTAAAGACGTCCTTGGCAATCTGGAACTTATCATGAATTTCTTTGCCCATTCCCACCTTTTGGGCTCCCTGTCCTGGGAAAACGAATGCCAGCATAATATTCCTCTATATATATTAATAAGAATTCCCTTTTTGAAAGCGGAAAAAGGAAAAAATAAAAGTTGTGTGCCGTAGTAGGAAGCATCCCAATACGTAGTAGAGCCGGATATCAAGCAGCAACCATACTGCGGCAACCGACGACTTGTATTCAGATAACGGATACCGGTCGTATTGTCAAGGCGGCCTTTTGGGGCTGACTGACGAAGAGTTTCAATATCAAGACGTTTAAGGGTGCGTGTATCATGCTTTCTTTTAAAACGAACATCCTATGTTCAAGGAATAGAATATTTGCTCATTTTTTGTTTCTTGGTCAATCGTTTCACTCCATACTCCATTTGTGTAACCAACTGATTCACCATCTGCTTCTATTTTTGTATAATCAAACTGAAGAGCTAAAAACCAAATTTTTGCAAATTTATAACGCCCTTCCAAAGAAAACAAGATAGCACTCCCCGGGTCGTAGTCTGTCTTATAAACCTTAGAACGCAAAAGATGATGATCCTCATCGTTCGCCTTAACGAATGGAGAGTAACCAAGGCTCGTTTTTATGCACAGCGTGATGCTCGAATCGATATTGATTGTCGTTACTGGATTGCAGCAAGAAGGATGCCAATCGTACCAATGGATCGCTCATGTTAAGCAAGAACAGTGCTATCCTTTTGAAATATTAGTTTTTTTTTAAAACCAAAGATATTTGATCATCCAGGAAATTTAAATGGGTAAAAATCAACATATGAATAACAAATTTGAAGGGGGCCTACATTTTTGTATAAAATGGGATATATGTAATCGGAATTTAAACGGTTCCGTTTGGTTTAATTGCAAGATATCTTGAAACTGTTACATCACTTCTTTGCAATAATTCACTCTAAAAATAAATACTACAATGTAATATAACTAGTGTCCGTCCAGAAACGAGGATTTTTGTTCGAGATCAAGGCCTGCGAAAAATTTTACAGCAGGCATATAATTGATATTCCGAGGATTAAAATTTGAGCCTGACGCAGAGATTGGGCAAAATTGAACATTTTTAAACTACCTCTTATAACATGATTTATATCCAATTGCATTTATAATGAATATCAACTTTCTCGGCCTTCCTAATTTATCATTTAATTTCAATTGGATATGTGAACTCGCAACATATATATCGAAAGTTAAATGATTTTTGAAAAAAAAATAAAGAAAATAAGTCAACAAAGAACTTGCTTTTTTTATAAATAGTATTATTATTCATTCAATCAATAACGGCCCGTTCTTGATTGGCGGGCCAGTTTCGTTCTAAAGGAAAGTTCCATTTTGTCAAAATGGCATCCTGAAGTTTGAAGCTATGATAATTATTTGAAAGGAGGATGCCATAATGGTTAATGGAATTGTAAAATGGTTTAACAGCAGCAAAGGCTATGGTTTCATTGAGCAGGAAGATGGCCCGGATGTGTTTGTTCATCATTCAGGAATAAATGCAACGGGTTTCAAGTCTCTCGATGAAGGTGACCGAGTTACATTTGACATTGAGCAGGGTCAAAAAGGTCCCGCTGCAGCAAATGTCACTATAGCCTAAATATTTATTAGTTTTAAAAGGGCATTCCGTCGATTTAAGATGGGATGCCTTTTTTGTTTTTTTTAAACAACACAGATGGTTACTTCAAAACAGACAATGCCATTTTATATCTTGACAGTTCATTTATCATGATGTTACTTTATCAAATTTTAGTTCTTAATTACCCAATCCTTGCTCTGGCGAATGATCAGGGCTTTAATATCCATGAGGAGGTTGTATGCGAAGGTACGAGACAATTATTATCATCGATCCTGATTTGTCGGATGAAGAACGAGATCCCGTTTTTGTTCGGTTAAAAGAAGTGATTTCTCAACAGGGGGGGCTCTTGGTTCTGATTGACGAATGGGGGAGTAAAAAGCTTGCTTATGAAATTATGAAGAAGGCCCGCGGTTATTACATTCGTTTGGATTATTGCGGAACTGCAACCCTTATAAATGAACTGGAGCGGGTGTGCCGGATTGATGACCGGATTCTCAAGTACATGACCATTTTACTTGAAGCGGATGTTGACATTGGAAACATAGAGAAAGAAATGGCCGAAAGAGAAATTAAACAGAGTGTGACGGATCAAAATGATGAATCTGATTTTGGTAAAGACGATTCTCATGCGATTGAACATGAATCCGTCGAGGACAAAAAAATTCAAGCTGAAGGCAATGGGGGGGAGTAGTAAAATGGCTGCAGCATTTCATTCCCGAGGACGAAACAGTGGTAACAAAACTACTGGCAAACGAAGAGTGTATCAACGGCGCAAAGTTTGTCGTTTCTGCGCGGATACAAGTTTGACAATCGATTACAAGGATACAAAATTACTTAGGTATTTTATAACCGAGCGCGGCAAGATCATCCCCAGGCGTATATCAGGAGCGTGTGCAAAACATCAGCGGGCTTTGACACAGGCAATTAAGCGTGCCCGAACAATTGCGCTTTTGCCGTATGTCGGTACAATGGGGCTATAATTGATGATTGAATTTAACTTCAGGCGGTCTCTAAGGAGATAAGGAGAGTGCCTCAAACCGTTCAGAGGGATGGATCAAAGGATATTGCAAGTGGCATTGCAATCACATGCATCCTTTTTGCAATTTCTGTTTATTTACCGGTCATCGGGTTTTTTTGTGCCCTGTTTATTCCCTTACCGATTCTTTTCTATCGCTCAAAACTTGGCCGGACAAGCGGAGTTATCATTCCGATTGTGACAATCATTGCGATGGTTGTCGTAATGGGCAAAATATCCATCGATATATGGTTCTTTTTTGAATTGCTACTGTTCGGTTTCGTGCTGAGCGAGCTTCTCGAGCGAAATCTCTCGATTGAAAAAACGATTTTATATGCCTGTGGTATTGTCTTGTTTACAGGATCTGTTACACTGATTTTTTATAGTAGTTTGTCTAATGTGGGGATTTTCAACCTTATATCTAAATATGTGTCAAAAAATCTTGAACTTACCATGGCCCTTTATGAGGGTATGGAAGTATCAGAAGAAAATCTTTACAGACTATCAAATTCGCTGGAAAATATACAGTATGTTCTGGTACGGATTCTCCTTTCATTAGCGGTTGCTTCATCTTTTTTTGTGGCTTGGGCAAACCTGTTGCTTGCCAGACCAATGCTTAAGTCCAGGGGGCTTTTTTATCCTGAATTTGGCGCTCTTAACCTGTGGAAAGCACCGGAGAGCCTTGTATGGGGTGCCATTGGATGCGGTCTAATGCTTTTTCTGCCGGGCCGAATATTTAAAATATTGGGTTTAAACGGCATGATCGTTTTCATGGTGATATATTTTTTCCAGGGGATAGCCATTGTGGCATTTTTTTTTGAAAAAAAGCGATTTTCCAAAATGCTTAGATTTTTTTTATACAGCCTCATTGTCGTACAACAGCTGATTTTTCTTCTGGTGATCGGGCTTGGGTTCTTTGATATGTGGTTGAATTTTAGAAAATTGGGAATACAAAAAAACTAAAGAGGACATTTTGAAATTGCCTCTAAAGTTTTTATTAGAGGAGGTCTTAACATGAAAGTACTTTTAAAGGAGACCATAGACGCACTTGGCATCATTGGTAGTGAAGTGACAGTTGCAGACGGGTATGCCCGTAATTATCTTTTTCCTCAGGAAAAGGCGGTTCTGGCCACCCCTCAAAATCGCAGGGCATTGGAACAGAAAAAGGCTAAATTTGAAGTTCAGATTGCCAAAGAGAAGGGGGTGGCTGAAGAGATGGCCGCAAGACTTGAAGGTATTGTTTGCAAGATACATGCAAAGATTACGGACGAAGATCGTCTTTATGGATCGATCTCTTTGCGTGATATTATGAATGCCCTTGCACAACAGGATGTTAAAGTAGATAAGAGGATGATCCTGCTCAGTGAACCGCTTAAAAATCTCGGCACTTACAAAATTCCTATACGTGTTTACAAAGGAGTAGAACCCGAGATCACGGTAGAGGTTGTGCCGGAATAGGGGCTTTGTGATCATTAACGGGTTTCAAGGTTTGGATTTTCCATCATAGGATTTTACGAATCCTATTTTTTAAAGTACCAAATCTTCATGAACTCGTAAAAAGTCCGATTTAGACGGTCTCGAAAAAAGTTTAAATTCAAGGCGTGCAAATTTTGTAATCATGAGGCGTACTTATCGTACGTTGAATGATTGCAAAATGCAGCACAACGCAGAAGTTGGACTTTTTCCGAGACCGTTAAATCTTCATTTAATCATTCCATGTGAATATGTCTGATGGCAAATAACCTTCAAAAAATTCAAAAAGATCCCTCCCTTTATCATCTCCCTCCACAGAGTATTGATGCTGAGGAATCTATACTTAGCGCTATTCTAATTGATAATGACACATTGCTGGAAGTTCTCGATGTGCTTGCGCCCAAAGATTTTTACAGATCCGCACATCAAAAAATCTATTATGCCATAACTGAACTATTTACCAAAAATGAGCCTGTAGATCTTGTCACCCTTGCCAATATTCTTAGAGAGAAAGGCCAGTTGGAAGAAATTGGCGGGGCAACATATCTGGCCCGGCTGGTGGATGTGGTCCCGCTGGCGGTAAATGCACAGCATTATGCCAAGATTGTCCATGACAAGGCATGCTTGCGCCGGCTAATTGAAAAAGCGAATGAGATTGCAAAACGATGCTTTGACGATCAGGGGAATGTCGATGACGTTATTGACTTTGCCGAGAGTTCCATATTTGAGATATCCGAAAATAAGATTAAACCGGCATTTTATCCACTGGGTAAAATAATCGAAAGCAGCATTGACATGCTTGAAGAGCTCCAGGGCAATAAGGCGCTTGTGACCGGTGTTGCTACGGGCTATCCCCTTTTGGACAATAAGACGGCTGGACTTCAGAAATCGGATCTCATTATCCTGGCCGCACGACCGAGCATGGGGAAAACCGCCCTGGCCCTGAATATTTCACGGAACACGGCTGTCGATGCCGGCATTCCCGTGGCCATATTTTCACTTGAGATGTCAAAGGAGCAACTTTCGATGCGTATGCTCTGTTCTGAGGCGAGTGTTGATTCGATGCGTATAAGGAGTGGTTTTATCGGCAAAGAGAACTGGGTCGATATTACGGATGCTGCCGGAATCCTGTCCGAAGCGCCGATCTATATCGATGATTCACCTGATCTTTCAGCTCTGGAAATAAGGGCCAAAGCCCGTCGTTTAAAGATGGATAAAGATATTGGCCTGGTTATTGTCGACTATCTGCAACTTATGAAAGGTCGCCATTCGGCCGAGCGCAGAGAGCTTGAAATCTCTGAAATATCCAGATCACTCAAGGCCCTTGCCAAAGAACTTGACATTCCGGTTTTAGCACTATCCCAACTCAACAGAAAATTAGAGGATCGCAGTGATAAACGGCCGATGCTTTCAGACCTTCGGGAATCAGGAGCGCTGGAGCAGGATGCCGATGTGGTTGTTTTCATATATAGAGATGAAGAATATAATAAGGACATCAATAATCCAAACAGTGGAAAGGCCGAGATTATAATTGCAAAACAAAGAAATGGGCCGACCGGCACGGTTCCCTTGGCATTCTTGAAAGCCTATACCCGCTTTGAACCTTTAGCCCCTGAAACGATGAACGGGAAGGATTAACAAGAAAGTGCTTTATCCGTCATGAAGCGGCTTTTTGGAAATACCGGCGGGCTTAAGGCCAATTACATTCGCAGCCTTGAAAATTTATACCGTCGCCGTGTCCCTCCTGAATTCCTTGTCACATTTGAAATCGCCCGTGACATCAGCAGACTCTCTCATGAAATCCGTCGTCAGATCGGTCTGCTCATAAACCGTTTAGGCAAGATCGTCTACGTCATTGTTGGCGATCATCAGGGAATTGTTATTCCTCATACCGGTGAATATCGAGCTGCTCCAGATCGTTTAAAAGGGCTAAGGTGCGTACACACTCATCTTAACAATGAAACCTTAACTCGGGATGATCTTACCGATCTTGCCCTCTTGAGGCTCGATTGCATGGCTGCAATGACGATAACGCAACTTGGCCAACCGCATCGGATTCATGTTGCTCATATTTTGCCTCAGCGATCTACCACAGCGCCTTATCAAGTTCTCCCACCTCTTTATCCCAATCAACTCAACATTGGATGCCTTGAGCTTGTCCAGGCCCTTGAAACCGAGCTTGCTCAATTACGATCTTTATACGACGCGGATGCAACGAAAGAAAGGACGCTCCTCGTAAATGTCACAACGGCTTTACAGCGGGTGGCAATGGCCTCATTGGCAGAGCTCGAAGAACTTGCGCTATCCAGCGGTATCGAGGTGATCGGAACGTTACTTCAACAGCGGAAAAGTATTGATACCAAGTTTATCATGGGCCGAGGGAAACTGAAAGACCTGACTATCATGGCCCTTCAAAAAGGCGCGACGCTCATTATCTTTGACCAGGAATTGAACCCCTCACAGATCCGTTCAATCACTGACCAGGTTGACCTGAAGGTCATTGACAGGACCCAGTTGATCCTCGATATTTTTGCTCAACGGGCCCAAACAAGAGCAGGCAAGCTACAGGTTGAGCTCGCTCAACTAAAGTATTTACTTCCAAGACTCATTACCAAAAATACTGCTATGTCGCGCTTAACCGGTGGTATTGGGGGCCGGGGGCCGGGCGAGACCAAGCTTGAAATAAACCGAAGGCGGGTCCGCGATCGCATCACACGATTGGAAAAATCATTATCCTTGGTAGTAAAACAGCGAAGGCAGCAAAAAGCAAAGCGGAGTAAAAGGGACCTGCCTGTGATTTCAATCATCGGATATACCAATGCAGGAAAATCGACCCTTCTAAACACGCTGACAAAAAGCAATGTTTTAGCGGAAAGCCGACTTTTTGCGACCTTGGACCCCTCGAGCCGGAGACTGAAATTTCCAAGAGATACAGCCGTAATCATTACCGATACGGTAGGGTTTATTAAAGACCTTCCCAAGGATCTGCGGACTGCTTTCCGGGCAACACTTGAAGAGCTTGAAAGTGCGGATCTCCTGCTGCATGTCATCGATATCAGCAATTTGCGTTTTGAAGATCAGATCGAATCGGTTGAACAAATACTCGCTGATCTTAAACTGGATCATATTCCGTTGCTACGGGTTTTGAACAAACGGGATCTTGTTGATCAAGAAACCGTTGCCATACTGAGCAAAAGTCTAGATGGGATACCGATTGCGGCGAATAGCGGCTCGACCTTGACAGGTCTCATTGAAAAGATGGAGGCTGTGATCAACAAAGTGACACCGCGTTCGTCGGTACCGTTTTGGGAAGATTCAAAAAGTTTACGATTTAATACCCACCTGTCAAAAAAATGAACAAAATTGATTGACTTCCAAAAAAAAATCGATATAAAAGCTTAGCCTTATGGATTTGGAATTTGTAAAAAGGATCGGGATCGCTGCTGCTTATAAAGGTGCAGGGGTACTTCGATCTTTTTTTGGCAAGATATCTGAAATTGGCAAAAAAGGAGCCTTCGATCTGGTTACAGAGGCAGATACCGGATCTGAAAAGCTGATCATTGAAACAATACAGAAGGTGTTCCCGGATCATTCCATTCTGGCTGAAGAAAGTGGTCTGCAGCAGGGTGATTCGGGCTGCCAATGGATTATCGATCCCCTTGACGGCACCACGAATTATGCCCATCAGTTGGGTCTTTTTTCCATCTCCATTGCATTTTGCCTAAACGAAGATACGGTTGTCGGTATTGTCCTAAACCCCTTAACAGGGGAACTTTTTACGGCCGTAAGCGGAAAAGGGGCTGAATTAAACGGCCGGACAATACACGTCTCAAACACCAAAACAGTTGCAGATAGCTTGTTGGTTACGGGTTTCCCTTATGATCGCCAAATAATGCTTGATGCCCTGATAACCCGTTTCTCGAATTGTTTGAGAGCGTCTCAGGGGGTGCGTAGACTTGGCTCCGCTGCCCTTGATCTTTGTTTTGTCGCGTGCGGGAGATTTGATGGACACTGGGAACAGAACCTTAAACCCTGGGACATTGCTGCCGGTGCTTTGATTGCAAAAGAGGCAGGTGCAACCATAACAGATTTTTCGAATAGGCCGTTTACCATTGATAAAAAGGAAATCCTGGCAACCAATGACAAAATTCACGCCGAAATGCTTTCATTGTTAGCATTGAAGGATAAGATATGAAAGAGGATTTAAGCAACAAAATCACATTTGACGGCCACTTAGGATGTTTAGGGAATTTTAAGCGGGAAGATAAGATCTGTCGACAGTTTTGTGCGTTAAGGATACGTTGCGCCATAGAATGCGATCAAAATAGGCGTCTGGAGTTTTTAGAAGATCTCGTTGCCTCGGACGAGATATTCATGAAAATACAGTAAGTACCCCCTTAACTTTGCAACCTAACTATTGTCCATCCAGAAACGGTCTTTTGGCCCGATCTCTGCGTTATGCTCAAAATTTTATCCTCGGAATATCAACTATATACCTGCGGTAAAATTTTTCGCAGGCCTTGATCTCGAATAAAAATCCTCGTTTTTGGACGGACACTAACTAGTGCCTGAACGCAAACTGCTATTTTCCCCAATTTCGGCGTCAGGCTCAGATTTTAATCCTCAAAATACGCTCATGTATTCCAGCGGTTAATCCACCTCAGGCGGATCGCCTTCCAGAAACAGACCATCCCTCCCTGAATATAAATTATCATGTAACTTCTCAATATGTTCCGTAAGGCCCGCTGCTACGCATTAACCGGATTCTAATTTCCGGCGAAGATATACCACCTGCTGTTGAAGAGGGCCATTCTCTTTTAATCCCCGTTCAACTACGTTTATGGCATAGAGGGCGGTGGCATGATACCTGTTGAAGCTTTTTCCGATGATTTGGAGGGATTGGTCCGTATATCGGCGTGCAAGGTAAATAGCGATTTGTCTAGGGCGAACAATTGATTGTTTCCGAGAATTGGAGACAATGTCTTTGACTGTAAGACGGTAATGTTTGCACACAAGTTTTTTTATTGTATCGATAGTGATTTGGTTTGACTGTCGAACGATGTTTTTTACGACACTTTCAGCAAGATCAAGGTTAATGGGAGCCCCCAGAAGGGCAGATTTGGCCGCAACCCCGATTAACCCGCTATTCAGCTGTCGAACATTCTCTTTAAGTTCACCAGCTAAATAGTGCGTAACCTCTTCCGGAAAGCTGTATCCATTAATCATCGTTTTTTTCTGCAATATTTTGACGCGTGTTCGAAAGTTGGGTGGATCTATATTGGAAATAATGCCGCATGTGAGATGTGATCTTAATTTATCGTTTAATTTTGGAATGTCGCCCGGGAGATAACAACTGGAGAAAATTATTTTCTTGTCTGCATCCAGCAGGGTATCAAGAGTTAAGGCCAGTTCGATCTGGGTTCGTTCTTTGCCGCTTAAAAAATGAACGTCTTCAAGAAGCAGGACGTCGCATTTTTTTCTGTATCTTTCTTTGAATTTATCGGTGGAATTATGCCGGATGGCGTGGATCATTTCATTGGTAAAGTCTTCAGAAGTAATATAGTAGACACGATCTGAAGGAGATTCAGACAGGATATGGTGCCCGACGGCCTGGGAAAGATGACTTTTGCCCATTCCCGTCTTTGCGATTAAAAATAACGAATTTTGTTGGGACTTCTTTTGTGAAGCAATCGAAAGGGCCGCCGAATAGGCGAAATCGTTATTGCCGCCCACGACAAACTGGTCGAAAGTAAAATCTCTTCGTAATAGGCGACCACCATGGGGATGAACGTTTACATTTGGAAGCGGTATCTGCGGATGGACGTCTGATTTTTTCTTTGAGTTGCCATTTCCTTTGGTAATTTCAATGGAAAGCTTGTACGCTTTTTTTGTTTCCCTGTTTATTTCCGATGTGATCAGTTCGGCATAGTGGTCAAGAATCTTTCTTTTAGAAAAATTGTTGGGGCAGGCAAGAGTGATTGAACATTCTTTGCATTCGATAAACTCCATTGGTTCAATCCACATTCTGAAACTATGGATCGGAATCTGTTTCTTAATCGCGTTTTTCACTTCATTCCATATGGCTTCCATTAGACGAATTACCTTTAAATTGAAAAATGAAAAATTTAAAAAGATGACCAACTAAATAATTTGGGAAAAATTACGTTTGGGTTAATGAAATCAACCGGTTTGGAAGAGTTGCATCAGGCTTTTCGAAGAGTCTGTTGAGAACTGACGACTTAATTATGGTACCCGGTCGTTGGTGTCAAACTGGATGAATCGAGTTTTGTTTCCATTTGTAAACAAGTTATTAACAATTTTTATTTGGCTGTTTTAATTAATTTTTATATTACATTAAAAGACAAATAGCTCTAAATACAACATTTTTTTAAAGGGGTTTTTTCTATAACTATTTTAGACAATTCCACCATTATCCAGCAAATGTTGACAAAAGGGATTTCCTCCCAATATCTTCAAAAATCTTCGATTTTCTTTTATTTTCGAATAAATTATTTAAATCCAGTTGCAAAGGCTTAAGATATTCTCTTTTTAACCTTTTACGGTTATCTATGAACTGGAATTTGTTTGAAATAATATTAATAGTCATGTTATAATTTAGAATTTTCCTGATAACATTTTTTTGATCGATGGGGAGCACCCCGTTTTAGTTGACGACCAGGACACCGACAGGGCAAATGCTTTGGAATCTGAAAAAATTATTATCCGTGGGGCCAGACAACATAATTTAAAAAATATCAATGTTACGTTGCCTCGGAATAAGCTTGTGGTTGTGACCGGTTTATCTGGATCAGGTAAATCAACCTTGGCTTTTGATACGCTTTATGCTGAGGGACAGCGCAGATACGTGGAATCCCTTTCCACTTATGCCCGTCAGTTCTTAGAGCGTATGGAGAAACCGGATGTTGATATGATTGAAGGGTTATCCCCTGCTATTGCAATTGAGCAGAAAACAACCAGCCACAATCCAAGATCAACGGTTGGGACCGTAACGGAAATTTATGACTATCTTCGACTCCTTTTCGCCCGAGTCGGCACGGCCCATTGTTATATCTGTGGTCAGCCGATTACTTCCCAAACACTGGACCAGATTGTGGACCAGGTCATGTCGCTTGCGGAGGGGAGCCGGATTAATATTTTAGCGCCTTTGGTAACCGCTCAGAAAGGGACCCATGAAAAACTCTTAAAACAGTTGAGAAAAGATGGTTTTACACGCGTTCGAGTAAATGGAAGCTTTCTTGAAATCGAAGAAGTCGGCAAGCTGAATAAAAATAAAAAGCATACCATCGACGTGGTTGTGGACCGTCTGGTGGTGAAAAAAGACATCGAAAACAGGCTGGCCGATTCACTCGAATTGGCCATGTCTCAATCTATGGGACGGGTTACAGTGGATGTACTCGGCGGGGAATCCATCCTTTTTAGTGAAAAAGCGGCCTGTATCCAATGCGGTATTAGCTATCCGGAATTTACACCCGCAAGTTTTTCATTTAATTCACCCCAGGGCGCGTGCCCGAAATGTGATGGCCTGGGTTCAACCACAGAGTTTGATCCCGACCTTATTATTCCGAACCATGATCTTTCTTTAAGAGAAGGGACCGTTGCGCTATGGGCAAACAGGAATTCGGTACATTTTTTTGAATTTATAGATGCCCTGACCCAGCATTACGGTGTCGATATCTATACACCCTATAGGGATCTTCCGGATCACTTCAAAGATGTGCTTCTGTATGGGTCTGATAAGGAAGAAATCTCATTTTACTTTGAACGTAATAATCGGCGATTTACCTATAAAAAAACCTTTGAAGGCATTGTAAAAAAATTAGAGCGGCGATACATCGAAACCGATTCATACCAGACCAGAGAAGAGATTCGGCGCTATATGAATTTCACCCCCTGTACTGAATGCCAGGGCGCGAAATTAAACCAGGCAAGCCGATCCGTAAGGGTAGGGGGCCTTCCCATACACGATGTCACGGGATTTTCCATATCAAAGGCACGTATTTTTTTTCAGGAATTGAAACTGACGGAAAAAGAGGCCGTCATTGCCAAAAGGATTCTAAAAGAAATTAATGACCGCCTTGGGTTCCTTGAAAATGTGGGGCTCGTCTATCTTACGATTGACCGATCCGCTGCTACGCTTTCCGGTGGTGAGAGTCAACGGATACGCCTTGCAACCCAGATCGGATCAAAATTGACCGGTGTTCTTTACGTGCTGGATGAACCGAGCATCGGACTGCATCAACGGGATAACCAGAGACTGCTTGCAACGCTTTTACAGATGCGTGACCTCGGGAATACGGTACTGGTGGTCGAGCATGATGAAGAAACAATACGCACGTCAGATCATATTGTCGACATGGGGCCTGGTGCGGGCGTTAATGGCGGGCAGGTGGTATTTTCCGGAACGCCTGAGGCCCTTATCAGAGATCGCAAATCGCTAACAGGTCTGTATATGTCAGGTCGGAAGCAGATTAAAGTACCACTCCATCGGCGCCCAGGGCAGAGGAAAAAATTAATCATTGAAGGCGCATCTAAAAACAACCTTAAAAATATCAATGTTGAATTTCCATTGGGTTGTTTTATCTGTGTTACCGGTGTGTCCGGATCGGGAAAATCAACTCTTGTTTTGGAAACCCTTTACCGCGCGCTCTCACAGCGGATTTACCATGCCCGGATCTCGGCAGGCGCTCATATCCGGGTTCTGGGAGCGGAATACATAGATAAGGTCGTCGACATTGATCAGTCACCGATTGGTAGAACGCCCCGGTCCAACCCTGGAACCTATACCGGCGTTTTTACTTATATCAGGGAGCTTTTTTCCAGGACACCGGAAGCCCGTATGCGGGGATATAAACCTGGCCGTTTCAGTTTCAACGTTAAAGGAGGAAGATGTGAGGCCTGCAGTGGGGATGGAATTATTAAAATAGAGATGCATTTTTTACCGGATGTTTACGTAACCTGCGATATATGCCAGGGAAAACGGTTCAACCGTGAAACCCTCGAAATCAGGTATAAAGGTAAAAACATAGCGGATGTCCTGAATATGACGGTCAATCAGGCCCTGGCATTTTTCGGAAAGCTAACAAACATTCGGTCAAAGCTTCAGACCCTGGTTGATGTGGGCATCGGATACATTCGCATCGGTCAGCCGGCGACCACACTCTCAGGGGGGGAAGCACAGCGAGTTAAGCTATCACGGGAACTTAGCAAAAAAGCCACGGGAAGGACCGTTTATATTCTCGATGAACCGACCATGGGACTTCACCCGGATGACATCCAGAAGCTGCTCAATGTACTAAACCGGCTGGTGGATACGGGCAACACGGTGGTTGTCATCGAACATAATATGGATGTTATTAAAACAGCCGACCATATCATTGATCTGGGACCTGAAGGCGGGGACGATGGCGGATATATCGTTGGATGCGGTAAACCTGAGGATATCGTCTTGATTGAAGAATCCTATACCGGGAAGTTTTTAAAGAAAGCATTGAAAGCTGGAGGATGATGGATTCAGGATGAAGGTTTTTTGCAAGCAAAATCAGGGATCAAATGCTTCGAGAACAATTTTCATGGACATTTCCAGATCCTGGGGACTGAAAACTTCCAGGTTGACGATACCTTCAAACGAAGCTTTGATGAGACACGCCAGCCATTTATGGACAAGATTCGCAGGCAGTACCGCAAGGCTTATATGTTCCTCATACCCTTGCACACCATGAAGGTGAATCTCTCCGGTGACATTCAAATAGGTGTTAAGTGTCTCACTCACGTTTTCATTGCCCAGGAGCAGGTGCCCCAAGTCCAGACAGAGCTTACAGCAACCTTCCTCCCAGAAGGGCTCCAGGAATGATGGTGAATAGTTGATGTTTTCAACCAGAAGTTTTCCAGTCAGTCCGGCGGTGCTGATTATCATTGCCAGGGAATCCAGAGCCCGTTTGGTCCATTCACGCCATGTTTTTTGATTTCCTGATTTGAAATATAACCCCGGCACCGGCACCAGGGTCGGCGCCGAAAAGGGTATGTGAAGAACATAATGGCGCGGGTTAAAAGCCGATGTTTGCTGGCAGATTTCAATGGCCAGCCGGACCGATTCTTCTCGTTTTTTTCTATCCTGGGATGCGATCTCAAGCGAAGCGGGAAGATGAACGGAATAGG
The DNA here is from genome assembly GCA_019309945.1 of Deltaproteobacteria bacterium. Taxonomy (GTDB): domain Bacteria; phylum Desulfobacterota; class Desulfobacteria; order Desulfobacterales; family JAFDFH01; genus JAFDFH01. The sequence goes on along the minus strand of JAFDFH010000002.1, from coordinate 5,926 downwards.
TCAAATTTTCTTGATTCCCTGTTTGGTTCAGCATGGCTACTTCCCGGTGATCCGGAATATTATGTAGTGATGGGGTGTGAAATAAAACGATTTCAACATGGTTCACAAGGCCGGCCAGACGCCTTATATTTTCCAGCAAGTCCCTGCCAAACACCATGGAAGGGGCGGCAAGTTTAAATGGCAATTTTGTGATGGCTTTTTTCATCTAACCGTCGTCGAGTAAAAAAAGCAGTTCATTGGCGGCAATAGTGGGAGAGGTTATTCCTTTTCCCACATCTTTTGTAATTTTCGGTAGCCGTTTCTGTATTTCGTTGTTCCGATAAAACCGTTCTTTGAGGCCTTCATCCAGCAGTGACCACATCCAGTCGACGGCCTGTTTCTTCCGCTTTATTTCCAGTTCTCCGGTGGTGATAAGTTTTTTGCGGTGTGTAAGAATGGTTTCCCAGATATCATCAATTCCGGTCATTTCCAGGGCACTGCAGGTCAACACAGGGGGTTTCCATACATAGGATGGTGGACATAAAAGATTCAGGGCCGCTTCGTAGTCGCTTTTTGCTTTTTTGGCCTTTTCGATATTGTCGCCGTCAGCTTTGTTGATGGCAAGGGCATCGGCCACTTCCAGAATCCCCTTTTTGATTCCCTGAAGCTCATCGCCGGCACCGGCCAACATCAGAACCAGAAAAAAATCGACCATCGAAGCCACGGCAATTTCAGACTGACCCACCCCAACGGTTTCAATAATCAGCACATCGAAACCCGCAGCTTCACAAACAAACAAGGTCTCACGGGTTTTTCGCGTGACCCCCCCCAGAGTTCCCCCTGAAGGCGAAGGCCGGATAAACGCACGTTTCCTGGCCGAGAGTTTTTCCATGCGGGTTTTATCTGCCAAAACACTGCCACCGCTTAAAGTGCTACTGGGATCTACGGCAAGAACAGCGACCCGATGCCCTTTTTGAAGGAGACGGATCCCAAAATTTTCAATAAAGGTGCTCTTGCCAACGCCGGGGACACCGGTGATTCCAAGGCGCACCGCCTTTCCCGTATGGGGCAGCAAGTGATCGATAATAACACGGGCCAGTTTCTGATGGGCGGGAAGGGAGCTTTCAATCAGCGTAATGGTTTTTGAGAGTATCCGTCGGTTCTGTTCCAGGACACCCTTCAGGTAATATTGAGGATCATCGGATATCATGATCTCTGCTCTAAAACATTTAATACCTGGTTGACAGCGTCGGGAACAACCGTTCCAGGACCGAATATCTTAACCACGCCCTTTTCAAAGAGGAAGTCATAATCCCCGGGCGGAATGACGCCTCCGACAACGACAAAGATATCATCGCCACCCTCTTTTTTAAGCGCTTCTATGAGCTGCGGAACCAGGATCTTGTGCCCCGCCGTAAGCGATGATACACCCACGACATGAACATCATTCTCTACGGCCATCCGGGCCGCTTCAGCGGGCGTTTGAAACATAGGGCTGATATCCACATCAAATCCCAGGTCGGCGGAGGCGGTCGCAATCACCTTGATCCCTCGATCATGACCATCTTGACCCATCTTGGTTAAAAGGACCCTCGGCCGTCGACCTTCTCGGGCCATGAAGGCATCGGTTCTCTTTAGCAAGGCGGCAATGATTTCGCTGTCGCCAAATTCGGAAGCATAAACGCCGGATATGCATTGCGTTGTTGCCACGTAGCGTCCGAAAACTTTTTCAATGGCGTCCGATATCTCGCCGACGGTTGCCCTGGCCCTTACGGCCGGAATGCAGACTTCGAGCAAATTCCCTCCGGATTCCGCGCAGTTTGTGATCGCCTCCAGTGCTTTTTGGACGGTGACGGAATCGCGTTTACTTTTGGTTTCTTTTAATCTCGCGATCTGTTCATCGCGGACGGAGCTTGGAACTTCGAGAACGTCGATATCAAGGCTTTCCTCGATCTGGTATTGATTCATACCAACAATCACGTCCTTACCCTGATCTATTCGGGCCTGTGTTCGGGCGGCGCATTCCTCAATCCTCAACTTTGGCATTCCGGATTCGATGGCCTTGGCCATGCCGCCCAGTTTTTCAACTTCCGCGATGATTTTTTGGGCTTCCTGCCGGATTGAATGGGTTAGGGACTCGACGTAATACGAACCCCCCAGAGGATCAATAACATGGCAGATTTGGGACTCTTCCTGAATAATGATTTGCGTATTTCGAGCAATCCTGGAGGAGAAGTCCGTGGGGAGACCAATGGCCTCGTCAAAAGAATTGGTGTGAAGGGACTGAGTTCCCCCTAAAACAGCCGACAGACATTCAAGGGTGGTACGTATAATATTGTTGTAGGGATCCTGTTGGGTCAGACTCCAACCGGACGTTTGGCAATGGGTCCTCACCATCATGGATTTTGGATTTTTTGGATTGAATTGACGCATCATTTCCGCCCACATGATCCGGGCAGCCCTTAACATGGCGATATCCATAAAAAAATTCATTCCAATACCAAAGAAAAAAGAGAGCCTGGGTGCAAAGGTATCAATATCCAGGCCTGTTGAAAGGGCGGCCCGGACATATTCGAGCCCGTCTGCCAGGGTGAACGCGGTCTGCAGGACCGAGTTGGCTCCGGCTTCCATCATATGATAGCCACTAATACTCACCGTGTTATACTTCGGCATGTGTTTGGAACAGTAGGCAATGATATCGGATACGATTCGCATGGAAGGTTCCGGCGGGTAAATGTAGGTGTTCCGCGTCAGATATTCCTTTAAGATGTCGTTTTGGATGGTTCCTGCCAGTTGCTCCTGTTTTACACCATGTTCTTCAGCAGCGACAATATACTCCGCAAGGATCGGTAAAACCGCACCGTTCATGGTCATGGAAACCGTCATCTCATCTAATGGAATCTGGTCAAAAAGAATTTTCATGTCCTCGACGGTGTCGATCGCTACCCCGGCCTTCCCAACATCGCCCATCACCCTGGGATGATCCGAATCATAGCCCCGGTGTGTTGGTAGGTCAAAAGCCACTGAAAGCCCCTTCTGGCCCGCGGCAAGATTGGCTCTATAGAACGTATTCGATTCTTTGGCCGTAGAAAATCCGGCATATTGACGGATGGTCCAGGGTCTTCCGGCATACATCGTGGCCATGGGTCCCCGGACAAAGGGAGGATAGCCCGGGAGAGTGTTTACATGGTCCATTCCTTCAAGGTCTTCATAGGTGTAAAGCGGCTTTACTTCAATTCCTTCAGGGGTCATCCAGTTGAGGGATTCGGGAGGTTTGCCTTTGAGCTGCTGCGTTGCGAGATCGATCCATTTTTGTTTTTCAGAATGTTCTGCCATGGTATACTCCTTATTTATTTTAATATGAAAAAAAGCAACTTCTCAATATGTTCCGGTAGGGCCGCTACGCCATCCGGTATTATCCTGCTACGGTCCTGTATTATGTTGAACCATCGGAAATATGCCGCAACCCTGTTCATAAGTCAAGATGGTTTATGGGGCTTAGTAGCTGCCCAGGATCTTGAGATAATCCGTTTTTTCCACAAGGGCGGCGAGTATCGGTTTGAAGGTGTCGGATTCAACGTCCGCCTCAAGATCAACGTAAAACATATACTCCCACGGTTTTCCCGGGATGGGACGGGATTCCAATTTCACCAGGTTGATACCGTTCTCTGAAAATATTTTCAAAGACTCAAAAAGAGCGCCCGGGCGGTTACCGGTTGAGTAAATAAGAGATGATTTTTGGCAGGGCCCCTTTTCGAGTTGTTCGGTTCCAATGATTACAAATCGGGTATAATTCCTCGGATCGGTTTCGACACCTTCCTCGATCACCTCCATTTTATAAATTTCGGCGGCCACCTTATTGGCAATTGCGGCTTCGTTCAGACGATCCGATTCGCAAATCTGCTTAACCGCCTTGGCCGTGTCTTTGACCGAAACCAGTTCCCAATCGTCATGTCGTTCTAAAAACTGCCGGCATTGCTCGAAGACCTGGGGATGGGAAAAAACCCGGGTGATGGTATCGAGTGTTACCCCCGGCCGCACAATGAGGTGATGCATAATGCGCAGGGTGATTTCTCCAATGATTTTCAAGTCATATTCCAGGAGTAGATCATAGTTTTCATGGATACTTCCGGTAAGAGAATTTTCCAACGGAAGTACACCGAAGTCAACTTCACCTCTTTTTACGGATTCAAAAATTTTGCGAAAGGAAGAAATGGGCACCGGTTCGACCTTTTCACCAAAGTATTGTTCACAGGCCTTGTGGCTGAAGGTTCCCATTTCTCCTAAAAAGGCGACCCGCTGCTTGTCAGTTCCTTTCGCTTTATTCAGACGATCAACCGCTTTGGCCTTGTCCAGGTAGCTGAAATCAAGCTGCTTACCGACAACCGGTGCAATAACGTAAAGGTCGCGCATGAGTTGCCCGAATTGTTGTGGATAAAGGCTCTGGGCGCCATCGGAAAGGGCCTTGTCCGGTTCATGATGCACCTCGATCATCAAACCATCCGCACCTGCTGCGATGGCGGCTCGGGACATGGGTGCCACCTTTTCACGGAGACCGGTGGCGTGGCTGGGGTCGATAATCACCGGCAAATGGGTCAACTTTTTTATTACCGGAATGGCCGACAGGTCAAGGGTGTTGCGGGTATAGGGCTCAAAGGTACGAATGCCCCGTTCACAGAGAATAACGTTGTCGTTTCCTTCCGCAAGGATATATTCGGCGGACATAAGCCACTCTTCAATGGTGGCCGAAAGCCCTCGTTTTAAAAAGACCGGTTTGCCCATGCGTCCAACGCACTTTAAAAGTTCGAAGTTTTGCATGTTCCGTGCTCCGATCTGTACGACGTCGACATATTTCATCATTATATCCGCCTGGGTCGGTGAGGTGATTTCGGTGACCACACCAAGGCCTACTTCTTCCCGAACCTCGGCCAGAATCTTAAGCCCCTCTTCTTCCAGCCCCTGGAAAGAATAAGGGGAGGTTCTTGGCTTAAAAGCCCCGCCGCGAAAAAGAACAGCCCCGTACTTTCTGACTTCACGGGCAATGGTCAGAGCCTGATCCCTGCTTTCAACTGCGCAGGGACCGGCAATAACCGTGATGCGTTCACCACCGATCATCACATCCCCGACCGGCACACAGGTGTCATCGGCATGCAATTCCCGACTGACCAGTTTAAAAGATTTGGAAATCGGGATGACCTCGGCAACGCCGGGCAGCTGCTGGAAAAAATCAGCATCCTGATTGCCCTTGCCGATTGCCCCGATGATACTTTGTCCTTCCTCTGATATTTCACGTACGATCAACCCTTTCTTTAAAAGGGTTCTGCGGATGTTGCTTTTCTGATCTGGGGTGATCCCCTTTTCTAATACGAGAATCATAAGAAACCTCCTTTGGCGTTGTTCAAAAAAAAACCCCGAGAATTCATCTCTCGGGGTTTTTTGCAGCGATAAACCCCGAGCAGAACCGTTCCGGTCCACCCAGGGTGTTTAACAGTTTTGTTAGACAACCAGGTGGACGCTTCCAAATATAAAAAAGAAGCGCCCCAACGCGATTCGAATTTGATAGTTCCGATCTTTAATCATCAAAATGATTCCTCTTCCTAACGTATTCAAATGGATATGCTATTATATCCTAATTGTCAAGACTCGTTTTGCAAAATTGGCTTGGCGCCATCCATTTCTCACAGGTCCGCGGAATCACGCTGAGTGCTTCCTGAATATGCCTGCTTAAGGTATCAAGGCTGCATAGATAGAACCCGAGTCCTTATTCCTTATCCGGTACACCGGCTTCTCCAAAGGTGAGTATATCCTTAAAAACCCGTACCGCACCTTCCATGATTCCCATTGCCAATGCGCCGCCGGTTCCTTCTCCGAGACGCATGCCCAGGTCCAGAATCGGATCGAGTCCCAGATATGTTAACATGGCACCGTGACCCGACTCTTCGGAACG
>JAFDFH010000322.1 GCA_019309945.1 Deltaproteobacteria bacterium | reverse complement strand
GAGGTTCCCGTAAGGGAAATCATACCCGATTCCAAACATAACAGCAAGCTTGTTGCAAAATTCATCCGAGCGATTATGCGGGACGGGAAAAAGAGCTTGGCAGAGTCGATACTCTACGATGCATTTAATATTGGCGATAGTAAAGCCGGTGATCCACCACTTAAGATTTTCGAACAGGCATTGGACAATGTTAAACCGTTAATTGAAGTAAAGTCTCGCCGGGTCGGTGGCTCCACCTATCAGGTCCCGACGGAAATTCGTCCGTCGAGACGAACGGCCCTTGGTATTCGATGGATTATCAGTTTTTCTCGAAGTCGGTCGGAAAGGGGCATGTCCAAAAAATTGGCCGGAGAACTGTTGGATGCGGCGAATAACAAAGGTGCATCGATTAAGAAAAAGGAAGATACGCATAAAATGGCAGAAGCAAACAAGGCTTTTGCCCATTTTCGGTGGTAAATAGTTGAAAGAACAGCGAATCACGCTTGATAGTCGCGAAAAAGTCAAAGTCTGAAAAAATATTTAGTGTAATTTATAACGATATAAATGAGAAGTCCACGATCAATAGGAGGACGGTAAGATGGCGAAGGAAAAGTTTGAGAGGACGAAGCCGCATGTCAATGTAGGTACGATAGGTCATATTGATCATGGTAAGACGACGTTAACGGCGGCGATCACGAAGCATCTGGGGCTTAAGGGGTTAGCGGATTTTGTACCGTTTGATCAGATTGACAAAGCGCCGGAGGAGAAGGAGCGAGGGATAACGATAGCGACGGCGCATGTTGAGTATGAGACGAAAAACCGTCATTATGCGCATGTGGATTGTCCGGGTCATGCGGATTACATTAAGAACATGATAACGGGAGCGGCGCAGATGGATGGTGCGATACTGGTAGTGGGGGCTGATGATGGTCCGATGCCGCAGACCCGGGAGCACATATTATTGGCTCGCCAGGTAGGGGTTCCCCGGATAGTGGTATTTTTAAACAAGTGTGACATGGTGGACGATGAGGAATTGATAGAGTTAGTGGAATTAGAGCTTCGGGAGTTATTGGACAAGTATGAATTTCCAGGGGATGACACGCCGATAATACAGGGGAGTGCGTTAAAGGCGTTGGAGAGTGATGATCCGGACAGTGAGGAAGCCAAGTGTATTTTTGAGTTAATGGATGCGATAGACACTTATATACCGGAGCCGGAGCGGGACATAGACAAGCCGTTTTTAATGCCGATAGAGGATGTTTTCAGCATATCGGGTCGTGGTACGGTGGTAACGGGTCGGGTGGATCGAGGCATACTCAGGGTTGGAGATGATGTAGAGATTGTAGGGATACGGCCGACGATAAAGACGGTGTGTACGGGCGTAGAGATGTTCCGGAAGTTATTGGACGAGGGGCGAGCCGGGGACAACATTGGGGTATTGTTACGGGGGACGAAGCGAGAAGATGTTGAGCGGGGTCAGGTTGTGGCGATACCGGGTTCGATCACGCCGCACACGAAGTTTAAGGCGGAGGTATATATATTAAGTAAGGAAGAAGGAGGTCGTCACACGCCGTTTTTTAGCGGGTATCGGCCGCAGTTTTATTTTCGGACGACGGATGTCACGGGCATATTGACGTTACCGGAGGGTGTTGAGATGGTGATGCCGGGGGACAATGTATCGATTTCGGCGGAGTTAATCATGCCGGTAGCGATGGAAAAAGAGCTTCGGTTTGCCATTAGGGAAGGTGGTCGTACCGTTGGTGCCGGAGTGGTTAGTGAAATTATCGGATAGTTCTGAAGGAGTCCTCAAGTGAGAATAATTGTAACACTTGCATGTAGTGAGTGTAATAGAAGGAATTACACAACGACAAAAAACAAAAGGACAACACCGGATAAGCTGGAGTTTAACAAATATTGTCGATTTTGCAGAAAACACACACTGCATAAGGAGACAAAGAAATAAGTTTTTCCCCAAAACAGTTTACTCTAATGGTTAATTCGGCTTGAGTTGATGCAGGCCAGTAGCTCTAACGGTAGAGCGTCGGACTCCAAATCCGGGTGTTGGGGGTTCGAATCCCTCCTGGCCTGCCAAATGATTTTTTGCTGAGCCTAAAGAGACCTTTGAAAAACGCACAATTTCATAAGTTCAAGAAAGGCAAAAATTTATCGCCAAATAGCTTCACTGCGTGGAACCGAAGGAATACATTTAGTATTTCGATGGTTAATTCCGCCTCAGGCGGATTAAAATTTGAAACTGACATAGAATTTGGGTGAAAAGGGGCGTTTTGTAAAGGCCTCATAGTTTAAATGTAAAAGTGAACAAATTAATCACTTTAAAAGAGTGGATTAGACTTTAAGCTTTATCTATTTTGGGTGTGAAATGGGACGGTTACAACGAAAAAAAACACCAAGTACCAAAAAAAAGAAAAAACAAGATTCGGGCATAGGAACTTTACCTCCGAAAAAAGATCAACCGGCCTTAAAGACGGGTGTATTATTTAGTGGTATCTCCAAAAAATCGGTTACCAAACAGACACCTTCTTCAAAGCTGTTTGCTAGTAAACGGAAAGTTGAACCCGGGAAGGTGAAAGCATTTCTGGATACGAGTGTGCAATTTTTGCGTGAGGTTAAGGTGGAGCTTAAGAAGGTGGTATGGCCGTCACGCAAGCAGACCTTGGGGTCCACGGTAGTTGTCCTTATTTTGGTTTTTATCATCTCTTTTTTTCTTGGTGCTGTGGATATCGGTTTGTCGAGCATCATCCGGATTGTCCTTCAATAAAAGGTTAAGAGAGGAAATAGTGGCTTTTAAATGGTATATTGTCCATGTTTATTCCGGCTTTGAGAACAAAGTTAAAAAGTCTTTGGAGGAGCGAATAGCGTCTTTCACGAATCCGGATAAATTTGGTGAGGTACTAGTGCCGACTGAACAGATCGTTGAACTGGTTAAAGGGAAAAGAAGAGAATCATCGAGAAAGTTTTATCCGGGATATATATTGGTCAATATGGCGCTCGATGACGATACTTGGCACGTTGTTAATGATACTGCCAAGGTCACCGGATTTTTAGGTGGTAGACATAAACCGACCCCGTTGACAGATGAAGAGGCCAGTTACATTTTAAACCGGATGGAGACCGGCAAACTGAAGCCAAAGCCAAAATATTACTTTGAGTCCGGTGATGAGATTCGGGTAATAGACGGTCCCTTTGTTAATTTTAATGGTACGGTAGAGGAAGTTAATCCGGAGAAAGGCAAAATTAGGGTTTTGGTTAGTATATTTGGTCGGTCCACACCGGTTGAACTGGAATTTGTCCAAGTCACAAAGGTTTAAATTGTGGAAAAGATATTGAATTCGGTGAAAATAGGTATTCGAATTCTGGCATCGGAAGATTATGATATTAGGAGTAGATAAATAAAATGGCGAAAAAGGTTATTGCTCAGATCAAATTGCAGGTTATGGCAGGGAAAGCAAACCCATCCCCCCCGATAGGGCCTGCGTTGGGACAGCATGGCGTGAACATCATGGATTTTTGCAAGGCTTTTAATGCAAAGACAGCCAATGATGAAGGGATGATTATACCAGCTGTCATAACGGTTTTTCAGGACAGATCCTTTACGTTTATTACGAAAACGCCGCCGGCCGCTGTATTACTTAAAAAGGCGGCTAAAATTGCGAAGGGTGCTGGAGACCCAAAACTCGACAGGGTCGGAGAGGTGACTCGGGGACAGGTG
>JAFDFH010000321.1 GCA_019309945.1 Deltaproteobacteria bacterium | reverse complement strand
ACGGCAACGGACAGCAGCACTTTCTGCCAGTAAACACCAAGCACAAGGGGTAACACCAGACAGCCGACAACGGGAAGCAATCTGGGAAGGGCAAGGTAGAGCATCTCCCGCCAAGATGACAAGGCAAAGATGTCCGTTGATCTTACCTTTATACCGCGATCAATTCTTTCTTTTCGCTTTTTCAATAGTCTTTTTATATCCTTTCTTCCAGTTCTTTCTGTTTGCCGAACAAGCCGGACGGTTTAACGATCAGAACAATCAGGAGGGCTGCCAGGCTAACGATCATTGTCCAGTGAGAACCAATGTAAGTGTCCGTGAATCTTTCGGCGAATCCAACGATAAAGCTTGCCACGATTACCCCCCCGGTACTGCCCAGCCCGCCGATGATGCACACGGCAAGGGTCTTAATCAGCACATCGTAACCTTCACCTGGTGCTATACTGCCGAGAGGGATAATAAAAAGAGCGGCCAGGGCGGCCAGCCCGGCTCCGAAAGAGACACTCAAGGTGGCAATCCAGTCCGCATCTATGCCAAAGGTAAGAGCTGTTCGTTCATCCTGAGCGATTCCTCTGAAGGCCAGACCGATGGATGTATAGTGAGTAAAAAGCCACAACCCCAGGATAAGAATAATACTGAACACCAGAATTATAATACGCTGCATGTCAACATAGGTGCCGGCAATAATGTAACTACGGTCCACAAGCACCGGAAGGGTATACTCAAAACCAACCCATCCGAAATAGCTGAACAGTTCCAGGATAGCAAGCCCGATGCCGAAAGTGGCAATCACCTCTGATATGACTTGGCCTCGAACGCGAATCAGCACAAACCGGTAGATAAGGGCTCCCAGGATCAGGTTGAAAATCACGGCGGCAGCGACTGCAATCAGATAGGGAAGATGCAGCAGATTCAGCATCATCCAGATGCCATAGGCAGCCAGCACATACAAAGCGCCATATGCAAAATTGGCTATCCCGCTGATACCGAAGGTCAGGTTGAAGCCAATGGCCATTAGTGCAAGAATAGCCGTGTTGATCAAAGCGTAGATGGTTGTACCGATGAACATGAATTAAATGTCTCCAGACTAAAGTTAGGTCAATTCGTTGATTGGTTAAACCGCCACAAAATCAACAAAGCGGCGGTCGACCAATCAACGAATCAACGATGCACAAATGAAGCGAAAATTACTTCACCGATTTCAACCCGGCGGGCAGCTTGATCTTACCATCGGCAATCGATGGCGGAAAAACGATGGTGCGGCTACCGTCGTTGTTCCATTGCAAAACTGCAGCGACTGCCGACTCCTTGGGATCCATGTGGTAGATAACCTGATGGCCCTCATCGAACTTGATCCGTCCCATGATGCCGTTCCTGTCGGTTTTTTCCAGCTCTGCCACAATGGCGTCTGCATCCAAGCTTCCGGCCCTCTCAATGGCTTCGGCCAGAATGTAGACAGACTCATAGGAAGGCGCAGGCCCATGCCCGGCCTGGATGGCGGCCCCCCATCTTTTTTTGTAAGCTTTATTAAAAGTCTTTGACTGGGGTATTTTCGCGGATGACATGGCGCTTCCCATCTCAAAGTTGCAGTTGATTGCGCCGCCGATTTTCCGGTTAAATATTTTCCATGCGCCGGGTCCGGCCAGGGGTGAGATAAAACCGGCCATGAGCGCGGGGACTTTCATTGCATTCCACTGCTTGACCAGGGTTCCGCTCTGGGGCATATCGAAAATTGGCAGAATGACCTGAGCGCCTTTTGCTCGGATTTTCATCAAAGCGGAAGAAAAGTCAGACGTTCCCGTGGGATAGGCTTCATGCCCCACAACTTCCCATCCTGCTTTGTCGAAATACACCTTAATCATAATTTCGGCTGTTTTACGTGCCCAGGCGACATCCTGGTTCATGATGTACACCTTGTTGAAACCAAACTGCTTGTTGATGGAGGCCATGGTACCGGCAAGATATTTTACCAGGTACTTGGCATTGAGACAGGTTCTGAAAATGTACTTGTATTTTTCCGGATCTTTTTTAATTTTTCCTTCGGAAGCCGGTGACATGGCAATGGTCCCGAGAAGGGGGACCTTGTATTTTGCAATGATATCCATACCAGCCATCAACGCTTCGGACCGGAAGGGGCCCACAACCAGTGCAGCGGGCTTGTTGTCAAGGATGATTTTTTCCAGTCCCAAAAGAGCCTCCGGCACAGGTACGCCGGGTGCTGCATCCCTAATGTCCAGGGATTCGATTTTTAAAAGTCTTTTTTCTCCACCGACATTCACACCGCCTTTGGCGTTGATCTCTTCAGCGGCCATTTCAACGGCCTTCAGACATTCCTTTCCCTCCAGAAATCCGGTCGATGTCGGTACGCCGATGACGATGGGATCAGCAGCATACACATTCTGAACCGGGACGGCCCAGACACAAACTACAGCCAACAATAAAACAAACAGCCATATTTTTTTAATCATGTTCTTCCTCCGTTTAATTAGGTTTCACGGCAGAACTGCGCCGTGCGGTTAAAAGATGGCCACAAGATCCTCATGCCAGGGCAAGAGCAACCTGAACGTGAAATAAAATTTAATAATAAATTGCCCTCAGGATTACAGTTAGCAAGAAGTATACCTGTTCGGCGAAAAAAACATAACACTCTGAAAATTCAGATATTTTTAAAGATGCCTCTAATAGATAGACTAAGCACATGTTTCGTTTCGAAACAGTAGGATGAACAAATGAGGGAAATACCACATAATTAGAAATATTTTTATTATTAATTACAAGGCGTTGTGATGAGTGTTACGAAAGGTAACATGTTGACCTGACAAATCGGAAGCATGGAATTATAGATCCACCAACTACTGCATTCGGTCGGGCAGCTCGATTTCACCTTCTGCCACGGATAATGGATAGACGATTTTTCGCCAACCGTCTTTGCGCCACTGGAAGATACATGCCAGCGCTTCTTCGGTGGGGTCATTGCCGAAAATGACCTGATGGCCTCTGTGGAACCGTATGCGGCCCATCACGCCGGTCCGGTCTGTTGCTTCCAAGGCCAACACGATTTTATCCGGTTCAAGGCTGCCGGCTCTTTCAATGGCCTCTGCAAGAATGTAAATGGATTCATATGCTGGAGCAGGTCCGTGCCCGGCCTCAATTTCTCTGCCGTATTTAGCCCGGTAAGCCTGGTAGAAAGCCAGGGCCGGTTCCCATTTAAAAGACGGTATGTTGCCAAGTTCGAAAATGACATTCAGCGCACCGGCAATCTTGCCGTTGAATGCCCCCCATGCACTGGGACCAACCATGGGTGAGATAAATCCGCATAAAAGCGCCTTTCCTTTCATGAGATGCCATTGCTTGGCCAATGTACCGCTTTCGGGCATGTCAAAAATCGGCAGGATGATCTGGGCGCCGTTGTCCTCGGCTTTCGTCAGCCCGGCTGTGAAGTCTGCGGCCCCGGAAGGGTAATTCTCCAAGCCCAGGATTTCCCAGCCCGCCCGTTCAAAATACAGTTTAATCATAAGGGAAGCTGTGGTTCTGGCCCATGCCACGTCCTGGTTCATAATATACACCTTGTGAAACCCATACCGCTTCCTTAGGAATTTCATGGTGTTGATAAGATAATCCACAAGGTACTTTGAATTGAGACAGGTTCTGAAAATATATTTATATTTTGGGTCTTTGAGAATCTTGGCGTCCGAAGCTGGCGACATGGCAATTGCACCCAGCAGAGGCACCTTGTGCTTG
>JAFDFH010000320.1 GCA_019309945.1 Deltaproteobacteria bacterium | reverse complement strand
TCTTGAAGAATTTGCCGATACACTGGTGACGCTAAAGTTCATGTCCGTTCCGCGCGGCAGAAGGGTTGCATTGGTAGGAGCCGGTGGCGGATCCAGTGTTCTTATAGCTGATGAATTTGGAAAAAACGGACTAAAGGTCCCACCGCTCCCTCAGGAGATAAGAAATCGGATACATGAATTTACGCCGCTTGCAGGAAATATTCTTCAAAATCCCATAGACTATTCACAGAATATGAGGGATTCTAAAAAGTTGTTCAAAACCGTTCGCATTATTTCCCAATGGGAAGGGATTGATTTCCTGATCTGGTTCCTGGATCTTGCGTGGATCGAATTAGATGAAATGGCGTACATGCAGAATACCATTGATGGGATTCTGGCAGAAACCGGAGAGGCTTCGAAGCCGATGGCTATCGTAGTCCAAACAGAAAACTCGTCGGAACAGGTAAAAAAGCTCAATATGTTTTTGCAGAAATGTGTCGCTTGTGAGTTGCCCGTATATTATTCTTTTGGTAGCGCTTCCAAAGCCATTAATTTAATTTTGAGCCATAGTGAAAGATCACTTGATAGGGCATAGACGCAGATGGATAACTTGCTTGATTTAATTGTGTTCAGTGGCGACATCTGAAAAGGTAACAGATGCGCTTTTTTGCACTCCAAAAAATAGAATTTGACAGGCACCCCTGAGATATCCATATCTATCCTGCATGTATGATGTGATTTTGATCGCCCGGATGTGTGGCACGTAAGCACACGCGCTGGCAAGAGCGCTTTCAGGGCAATTAATCAATTAATCTGCAATCTGCCCATGATTGGGTTGGCGCAAGGAAATCTCGCAGAGATTAATTATGCCGATCCGCATAAGATGCCATTATAAAACACTTAAATGAATGCAACGACCTGATAACGTTAGATATAACGGCTCATTCGCCAATGCAACAATGGCGTCTTATAAGGGTTGAAAACGGAAATTCCGCGTCTTATGCGGGTCAATCTAATCATTGTTATAAATGAATATCATGAGATACTACATCATACGCATACAGGTTGATTTCGAAACCCCCCGTGAAATGCCACCTCTGCCATCCTCTGGAAAACAGTGGCGCTCAATAGGATATTTCCAGACCTTTTACTGTACAGAGAAGTCAACAGAAAAGGCTAAGCAACTTGTTCGTGATTTTTATCGAAAAAATGAGATCAATCCCGACGCTTGTAAATTTAGATTTGAACATAGTGTATGGATGAGAGGGATAACGAGGATAGAACAGCTATCCATGGTATCACATGAGCTAACCGAAGAAATATTTGGAAAAAGAGATCAAATTGGAATATGGTTTATTGGAGAAATGGAGCATTATGTAAGTGAAGCGGACTATGCTGCTTCAATGGATGAAGAGATGATAGATAAAGATTTAGATTTATAACCTTGCTGCTTCACCAGACTGGCTGGGCCTTGCGGATTTGTCCAGCCGAGCAGCGCGAAAGCCATTTGTTTTGACCAAAGCATCGATGGTAGCCGCCAGCCAGTGAGCAGCCCGTTACAGACAGCTCCAACAAGGCAGACGCGTGGACGGCCGTGTGCCTGCCACCGTGGTCACAAAATATCATTTAGCAGACACCCCTGAGATATCCATATCTATTCTGCTGCCCCGCCGTGATTTCCGGCGCGTGAGGTACTGGCATGTCATTGGCGGCGAGAAAGTTTACCAAAGTTGGCGGTTAAAAAGTACCCCACCACGGGCGTTGATAATGTCCCCACCTGCACATTTTCTTCCTGATCTTATTTAAAATGTTTCCTCATTCTATCTTCTTTGGATTTTCTTCTTATTCTTCCTGCCTAAAGAGCATCAGATGAGTTTATGGTTTTCCACGGAGGGTGACCATGAACGAGTTGATCCGCTGTGCCCATTGCAGACGTCTGTTTCGTCCCAACCCCAGGGTGAAAAACCAACGCTACTGCGGCGATCTTACCTGTCAGCGCGCCAGGAAAGCCCTGTGGCAGCGCGAAAAGATGAAAACCGATCCGGATTATCAGGACAACCAGCGCCGCTGCCGAAAGCAGTGGGCCGAGGCTCACCGGCAATACTGGCGCGAGTACCGCCGCACCCATGGGCAATACGTGCTTCGCAACCGTGTGCTGCAGAAAGGCAGGGATCGCGTCCGGCATTTGCGCCGTCTTGCAAAGATGGACGCGTCAACACCCGTTTCCCTCGTCAAACCGGGCAGTTATTACCTCGTCCCCCAGGGGGGCGATCTTGCAAAGATGGACGCGTTAAAGCAAAAAATTCTCCTGATTCCAATTGGATACAAGGATCTTGCAAAAAAGGACACGATAGCTTTTACCGGCCCCTACTCATAGCCTGGGATCAAAAAGGAGGTGTGCCATGGTTGAAAAAATCGTCCTTTCCCCAAAGCGGGTCCGCAGCATCAGCGGATCCTTTGCCTTTATCGAACACCGTTTCCTGCGAGATGGCTTTTTCGATGCCCTCTCCCACCACGAACTGCTTCTGTATCTGTTTCTGCTCCTGGCAGGGGACCGTAACGGCGTTTCATTTTACTGTTACGACCGCATCTGCGCCCACCTGCGCATCCCCGTCAATATCTATATCCAGGCAAGAGACGCCCTGATCCAAAAAGATCTCCTCGCCTTCGACGGGACCCTCTTTCAGGTGCTTTCCCTTCCAAATGGCCCTTGCATTGACACCCGGACCCATATCCAAAAACAGGACCCTGCCGCCATCCGCAGCATCATCAACCAATCCTTATCCGGAGGGAATCATGATTGATCGACGCACCGTGTTCGAGATCCACCGCCTGGCCCACGAAGGCTATACCCTCAGAAAAATCTCCCGGCGCCTGTCCATCAGCCGCAAATCCGTCAAAAAATATCTCCTGGATCCTGACCGACCCAGGATCACCGCCCCCAGGCCCAGCAAACTCGATCCGTTCAGAGAAACCATCCGGCACTTGCTCGATGAGGATCCAACCCTTTCCGCCGCACTCATTCATCAGCGCATTATGGATGCCGGCTTTACCGGCCGGTACACCATCGTCAAAGACTACCTCAGAGAAGTACGGCCACAGTCCCGCCACAAGCGCGCCTTCATCCGCTTCGAATCGCCCCCGGGCCAACAGTGCCAGATCGACTGGGGCCACTTCGGTTCCATCCCCTATGGCGATACCCGTAGAAAGCTGTATTGCTTCGCCTTGGTGGAAGCCCACAGCCGGCTCATGTGTCTGGAGTTTACCCACTCTCAGCGACAGGAAACGCTGCATCGCGCACTTCTCAATGCCTTCCGTTTCATGAACGGCACCCCGAGGGAAGTGGTGGTGGACAACATGCTCACCGCCGTTACCGAGCGGGAAGGCCCCCTCATCCGCTACAATGACGCCTTCCTCGACTTTCTCCGTCCCTTCGGCATTGTCCCCAGGGCCGCAAACCCCGCAAAACCCCATGAGAAGGGAAAAATCGAAAGCATCATCGGCTACATCCGCCACAACTTCTTCCCCGCCAGGTCATTTGCGGATCTGGCACAACTCCAGGCTCAGGCCGATCACTGGCGCGATCATGTGGCCAACAGGAGAGTCCACGCCACCACCGGCAAACCACCCGTGGAGCGGTTCGACCCCAAGGCTATGCGTCTTTTGCCCGAGATGCTTCCCGATTGCCGCGACATGGCCCCGGCCAAGGTTCATTCCGACTTCGCCGTGCGTTTTGACGCCAACGCCTACAGCGTCCCGCCGTGGGCCGTGG
>JAFDFH010000319.1:1064-4817 GCA_019309945.1 Deltaproteobacteria bacterium | reverse complement strand
CGATAATTATTTCGAAATCGGTCGGGTTAAATTTTGTGCTTTTTGTGGCAAATATTGTTTGGTTCCGGTTTATCCGGGTCAGGAGGGTGATCATGGAAGAAGCTAAAGTTAAGGATATCTTAAAGCAGGTCGTCAATATCTCGGACGAAGATTGGGAGACCTTTAAAACAGGAAGTGCCGGTGTATATAAATTCTTTACCCGGCTCGACGAGGTCGTCAAAACCCGCATCATTGCCGAAGTTATTGAATCCAAGTACTGTGCTGCCGGTCTTAAGAACGGGCAAAAATTCGTGATTGAAGGCGGTGCGCTGGTACCGGAGAAGTGTACCGCACCATTATGTATGCGGGCGCTCGGGCCGATTACTGGATTTGTAAATACGATTTTAGAAAAAATTGTGAGTGGCGAAGACCCCAACGATCGCGTGTTTATGGTGGCGGAGTGCCTTGACCCGGGGTTGGAAGCAGGCGGATTGGGAAAGGTGAAGTTCCAGGTTAGAGTTGAACCGATCGCCTAGTAGACCGTATCAGATTGTAGCGTTGTCCCGTATTTACTTAAACATAAAAAGCTTGGTCCTCGGGGCCAGGTCAGAGGCAGTTGGCTATGCCGCGAAGAGGACCGACAAGAATCCAGAATTCAGGAGCCAGAATTCAGAATAAGGTATTCGCCTTCGGCTCAACCGGAAAATATAAAATGTGTCGGCGCGAAGCAACATCATTCTATTCTGACTTCTGGCTACTGAATTCTGCGTTTCAACGCCAGTTGTCGCTAAAAGCCCTTTCCAAGGGCAAATAAAATCCTGGTCCTCGGGGCCAGGCTTCTTTACTCCGATAAACCAAATGCCTGTAGAACGTTTAGGGTGGTCGCGGTAGCCACTTCCTCAAAGGCAATTCCCCGTATCCGGGCAACCTCTTTTGCGGTGTAACGGACAAACGCGGGTTCGTTTTTCTTACCTTTCTTTGGAGCCGGCGTCAAATGAGGTGCATCGGTTTCCAATAGCAGGCGATCCAGAGGCGCCTTGCGGGCCACCTCCCGAAGATCACGACGCCCCGGATAGGTGACCGTCCCGGGAATCGAGAGGAAAAAGTCCCAATCCAGATATTTTCGCGCCAGATTCCAGTCCCCGGAAAAACAATGGATGATCCCTCCGACCAGTTTTGAGCGGAATTCGGAAAGAATGTCATACACGTCCGAATGCGCTTTTCGATCATGGATAATGATCGGGAGGTGAACCTCCACGGCAATTTCCAACATTTTCCTGAACAGGTAAATTTGGTCTTGCTTGGGGGAATGGAAATGATGGTAGTCTAAACCGATTTCTCCCAGGGCGGCAGTTGAGGGGAGTCCTGCAAGCCGCCTGGCTTCAGCCAATCGATCCGGGTCAGCCCCTTTGGCCCAGTGGGGATGAAAGCCCGCAGCGACATAAACCGATGGATGCGTTGCAGCAATTTTCATACCTTTTTTGGTACTTGAAGGCGTTACCCCGATGGTGATGACCTTCTCAACACCCGCCTCCCGAGCTCGCCGGAGCACGAGGGGCAGTTTGTTCCGGAAATAGGGCGCATCCAAATGGGCATGTGAGTCAATGAGCATCATCTGGTTGTCTCTTGTTTAATAGTGCACTATGAACATATGCGCTATTGACTGAGATAGCGCCTTCCCCAAAACAACATGATTTTCGCTATGGGTGCGAAACTTGTAACTTATTAAAAACTTATGGTTAAATATGATAGCGGAGTCATCCGGTAATTTTTTTCAAAGCGGGCAACTGTTTGAAGACGTTTAGGGCGGCTTACAGTGGCCCGAACAGCATAAATTGTTGATTGTAGTCTGTCTGTGTTAAGCGGTACATTCATTTCAAATCCCGTGCGCGGGCAACTGTTAGGCGCCCTTAACGGCAAGTTTTGGCCGTATTGAAAAAAATTACCGGATGGCGCAGCGGGCCTACCGGAACATATTGAGAGGTTACCGAAACTTGAGTTACTTAAATTTTGCTTTTCGTTTTTCCAGGAACGCCGTTGTCCCTTCTTCAAAATCAGGTGATTTCAGGGATTCTACCAGGGGCAGGGCGGTGTCATGTACATGGCTTAGATTAGGGTCCCTTGCGCAGATGTCCACCGCTTTTTTTGATTGCCGCAAGGCGTAATTCGAATTGTTTAAAATACTCGACAAGAGCGCGTCGGCCCGATCGAAGAGTTTTTGCGGTGACGTAACTTCTTCAATGAGTCCGATGGTAAAGGCTGTCTTGGCATCGATTCTTTCGCCGGTCAAAATCAATTTTTTGGCCTGGGCGGGACCAACCGATCGAACCAGTCTGGAAATATACTCATAACTTTCCACGATCCCCAGTCGTGAGGAAGGAACGCCGAGTTGGGCGCCTTCAGCGGCAATCCTGAAATCACAGCATAACGCGAGCTCAAGACCGGTCCCAAGGGCAAATTTTTCAATCACGGCAAATGTCGGAGAAGGAAATTCTTCTAAAAGAAAAAAAGTACGTTCTCTAAGATCATGAAATTTTCTGATACCGCCTTCATCGAGACCGGCAAGCTCTTTTATATCTGCTCCGGCTGCAAAACATCCGCCCTGGCCATAAAGCATCAACGCTTTTATGGTCCCATCCCCCATATGCGCTTTAATTCCAGATTCAAGTTCCCTTAAAACGTCACTGTTGATGGCATTTAACACAGGTGTCCGATTTAAAGAGACCTTCAGAGTGCCGTCACTCTTTTCGAACAATACCTTTTCCATGTTAGATTTCCTATTGAGATTCGAATTCGTTATAATTTACCAAGCTGATCTTCAACCTTAAGATTTTTTCCAGCCGCAAAATCGGCCGCGGCGACCTTTTTTCCTGGTCCTGCTTTAACTTTACCGACAAGGAGTTTTCCTCCGGAGAGTGCCACCAGAATTCCCTGGTCGTCAATTCGAAGGATCGTTCCCGGGGCGCTGTCCGTTGATTCCGGGATGAGCGTTGCCCCGTAAAGGCGTACCTTTTCTTCCTTGAACAAAACGAATGCGCCAGGTTGAGGATCACAGCCCCGTACCAGCAAATCCACCTGGCGGGCCGGCTTGCTCCAGTCGATTTCAGCCACGCTATCGTCGCAGGGGGGTTCATATGTGGCATTGGATTTGTCTTGTATTGTTTGGGGTGCATTGCCTACCTTGATCAGTTCAATGGACTCAAGAATAGCCGCCACACCCATAGGAAAGAGGTGATTAAAATAGAGGGATCCGGTGGTGTCTTGCGGGCCAATATCAATTTCTTTCTGAAGTAGAATCGGTCCGGTGTCAATACCTCCATCCGGCCAGAAAATAGTGAGTCCGGTTTGTTTGTCCCCCATGATGACCGCCCAATTAATCGCGCTGGCGCCGCGATGGCGCGGCAAAATGGAGGGATGGTAATTTATAGTTCCGTGTGGGGGTACGGTAAAAAAGCGCGGTGGAATAATATCGGTGACAAACGCCATGACGGTCAGATCCGGATTCAGCTGTTTATATTCTTCAAAAACCGGATCATCTTTATATGTCTTGGGTTGATAGACCGGAATTCCGTCGGCGACGGCCGCTTCCTTGAGCGGATCGAGCCGCCCTCCCGGTGGATCGGGCGGCGTGTAAACGGCCACCACATTTTCACCCTTCTCCAGCAAAGCCTCCAATACTTTGGCTCCAAAAGCTGCCTGACCGATTAGTAGAATACGCATCCTCCACCTCCTTGTCTTGTTGTTAGGCGCTTAGCGGCGCGATAGCGACAATTT
>JAFDFH010000319.1:0-1037 GCA_019309945.1 Deltaproteobacteria bacterium | reverse complement strand
CTTTGTGGCAAATAATTTTGGTTCCGGCTTGCCCGGGTTAGGGAGAAACTTTAGAAATTTTCGGAACTCAGGGCCAAATTCATAGGATCGACCGCACGGGGTATATGCTGACCGCCCTGAATAATGACCTTGTCTAACCCCGCGGCCTCGAAGATCTTGCGCACCTGTTCCATCCCTTTCAGGCTGACAAACGGCCAATCCCGTAATCGAAAGGCCGGTTGGTACTCAATCAACGTCACCGGAATTCCCGGGTTGATGGATGCAATGGTTTGCGCCGTTTCTTCTAATTCGGCCTTGGAATGGGTGCGGGGATGGCAGGGTACACTCACTGCCATGAAGACTTGGTCGCTGTATGTCGCATTCAGATAGCGCACCGCTTCCCAGGATGTTTCCAGATAGCGTTGGGCTTTTTTTTCAGAATTTAGCCCGCATACTTTCATAAAGGTTTCCAGGCGTGTGGCTTTTAAATCCGGAGATATGTCCGTAATTCCGGATTTAACCAGTTCATCGATATATTCGGGGATTAAGAGCGATGCATTGGTATCCAGTTGTATGCGTATGTCCGGGGCCGCCTGTCGTATTGCACGAACAGTTTCCAGGAGCCATTTGCGATTCAGGGTGGGCTCGCCACCGGAGATTCCTACCCAGTGGTCCTCTTCCAGATTCAGATTTAACCTTGCGGTTGTCTCTCCGGGATTCAGTGCATGTCCGGTGTTAGAAAAGGTCAGATTCCAGTTGTGGCATAAATCACAGTGATAATTGCAACCGTGGGTAAAAATGCTGGGATGATAATGGGGTGCCGGGCGCATCAGTGTTACAATTCGCCTTGGCTCGACCCGATGAATTGCCACAGGATCGGTGACGATTTGCATGCCTTCCTCGAGCGGCGTTATACAGCTGGGGGCAATCCGGTCGTCGATTAAAACACCACAGCTCCAGCAACCTCCGGTGCCACAAAGGATCTGAATATTTTCATTTGAGGATAGGGGATCGTTGTCGCTGGTTGGTCCAAGTTCGAGCAGGGCGTTCCTTACTGA